>CAKTZW010000267.1 GCA_934636065.1 uncultured Labedella sp. | reverse complement strand
CGCAACACCTTCGCGCTCGATCTGATCCGCAAGCTCGGGAGCGTCGGTCACACCGTCTTCGCCAGCGACACGTACGACGGAGCCGTCGGGAGCCACATTTTTGACGGTGTCCACGACGGGCAGGCCGGGGATCACCGCCTCCCCCGTCTCGGCGACAGCGCCGGCCACGCGGACGAGAAGCGACGTCGGGGCGAGGGGCCGGGCGGCGTCATGCACGAGCACGGTGGTGACGGACGGCGTCAGCGCGCCGAGGCCGGCACGGACCGACTCCGTTCGAGATGAACCGCCACCCACGATGCTCACGGTCTCGCTCGCCGACCCGGCCGCGCGAGCGACGGCCGCCCCTGCTTCCGCGAGGGCGCCGGGTGGTGCCACGACGACCACCTGGACGGGTTCCGGCATGCGGAAGACGGCATGGAGCGCGCGCTCGAGGATCGTCGATCCGCCGAGGTCGACGAGGGCCTTCGGCCGACCGGCTCCGAGCCGCGTGCCGTCGCCCCCGGCCACGACGACGACGGCGGTATCGAAGCGCCGGGTCATCTCGGAGCGCTGAGTCATATCGTCGCGCTGAGTCATATCGTCGCGCTGCGTCATAGCGTCGACAGTACCGGTCGCGCTGCACCCGGCGGTGCCGGCGCCGAGGCGTCGAAATGACATCGCCACCGGTGGGCCGGTGGCGATGGGGCTCAGGAGGCGAGGACCTCGTCGAGGACGGTGGAGGCCTTCTCCTCGTCGGTCTTCTCGGCGAGCGCGAGCTCCGAGACGAGGATCTGCCGCGCCTTCGCGAGCATCCGCTTCTCGCCCGCGGACAGTCCGCGATCCTGATCGCGGCGCCAGAGGTCGCGCACGACCTCGCTCACCTTGATGACATCGCCGGAGGCGAGCTTCTCGAGGTTGGCCTTGTACCGCCTCGACCAGTTCGTCGGCTCCTCGGTGAAGGGGGCCCGCAGGACGTCGAAGACGCGCTCGAGACCTTCCTTGCCGATGACGTCACGGACGCCGACGAGGTCGACGTTCTCGGCGGGGACCTCGATGACGAGATCGCCCTGCGTGACGTGCAGCTTCAGGTAGAGCTTCTCCTCGCCCTTGATGATCCTGGTCTTCACTTCCGCGATCGTCGCGGCTCCGTGGTGGGGGTAAACGACGGTTTCGCCAACCTCAAAAAGCATGGAATAGTATCCCTTCAGCGTCTCCCAGGATACCACAGCGCCTTCGCGGTAAGGATTCCCTAACCGGCGTCCTCGCGCGTGAACGCTAGGCTGGGGTCGAGAACCGAACCGGCAGCGCCATGGGTCCGTCCCCGCTGCGTCCCTTCCGCTGGAGGCACCCCCGTGAGAACTCGCGCCCGCGTCACCGCGTCCATCGTCCTCGCGGCGGCCGTCGCCCTCGGCACGACCTCGTGCAACCTGTTCGCCCCGCAGGCCACACTCAAGGTCTACGACCCGAGCGACGGTGTGAGCGCGACCGTCGGCGACATCGCCGTCCGCAACGCGATCGTCTTCGCCGACGACGAGGGGACGGGGTTCCTCCTCGTGACCGTGATCAACCAGGGGTCGTCCGCGCACTCGCTGTCGATCCAGGTGGGCTCCGGCGATGATCGCCAGGAGTTCGAGGTCATGGTCGACGGGGACTCCACGACGACGTTCAGCGCGGAGGGTGCCGAGCGCCTCGAGATCGATCCGCTCGACGCGGAACCGGGTGCCGTTGTGCCGGTCTTCTTCCAGTACGGCAAGGAGGAGGGCGACGAGGTCGCCGTCCCGGTGCTCGAGCAGGACACCTTCTCCGAGTACGCGACGCTGACGCCCACGCCGACCCCCTCCGACTGACCCCTCCCCCACCTAGGGGTATGAAAACGGAGATGGTGCACGTGGCTACGTGCACCATCTCCGTTTTCATACCCTCAGGGGTTAGGGGTTAGGGCGTAGGGGTCAGGGCTCGAAGCGATAGCCGAGGCCGCGGACCGTCACGAGCATGACGGGTTCGGACGGCGTCTCCTCGATCCGGGAGCGGATGCGCTTGATGTGGACGTCGAGGGTCTTGGTGTCGCCGAAGTAGTCGCTCCCCCACACGCGGTCGATGAGTTGACCCCGGGTGAGGACGCGACCCGCGTTGCGGAGCAGGAGCTCGAGAAGCTCGAATTCCTTGAGCGGCATGGAGACCTCTTCACCGCGCACCGTCACGGTATGGCGATCGACGTCCATCTGGACGCTGCCGGCCTCGAGCACCGACTCGGCCTCGTCGACGTCGGGCCCGCGGCGACGCAACACGGCACGGACGCGCGCCAGCAGTTCGCGGGTGGAGTAGGGCTTCGTGACGTAGTCGTCCGCGCCGAGCTCCAGCCCCACGACGATGTCGACCTCGGAGTCCTTCGCCGTCAGCATGATGATCGGAACGGTCGACACCGCGCGGATCTGGCGGCAGACCTCCGTCCCGGGGATCCCCGGGAGCATGAGGTCGAGCAGCACGAGATCGGCGCCGTGCGTCACGAACTCGTCGACGGCGGTCGGTCCGTCGGCGGCGACCCGGACCTCATAGCCCTCGCGCCCGAGCAGGTATGCCAGGGGCTCGCTGAGCGATTCTTCGTCCTCGACGAGGAGGATACTGGTCATCGCGATGCCTTTCTCTTGGATCGTGGCGTGGAGGTCTCGACCTCCTGCTGTGCTTGCGGAAGCCGGATCGTGAACGTGGAACCGCGGCCGAGCTGCGACCACACCTTCACCTCTCCCCCGTGGTTCTGCACGGTGTGCTTGACGATGGCGAGGCCGAGTCCCGTGCCGCCGGTGCGGCGCGACCGCGCCTCATCGACCCGGAAGAAGCGTTCGAACACCCGCTCCTTGTCCTCGTCCGCGATCCCGATGCCCTGATCGGTCACGGCGATCTCGACGGCGCCGTCGACGGCCCGCGCACCGACCCCCACGCGCGCGCCGGGCGACGAATACGCGATGGCGTTCGTGATGAGGTTGTGCACGGCGACGATGAGCAGCGGCTCGTCCCCGTAGACCGTCAGTCCCTTGGCGCGCGCGCCGACGAGCTCGATGCCGGAGGACTCGGCGAGGACGCGGCTCTGGTCGATCGCGGACGCCACGATGTGATCGACGTCGATGAGCTCCGGACGCGCGAGGGCGTCGGCGGCCTGCAGTCGGGAGAGCTCGATGATCTCGCCCGTGATGCGGGCGAGTCTGGCCGCCTCCGCGCTCATCTTCGTCGCGAACCGACGCACCTGGTCCGGGTCGTCCGCAGCGGATTGGAGGGCCTCGGCCAGGAGGCCGACGGCGCCGATCGGCGTCTTGAGCTCATGACTGATGTTGGCGATGAAGTCGCGTCGCACCTCGTCGAGCCGCTTCGCCTCGGTGATGTCCTCGGCGAGCACGAGGATGAAGCGGGTGCCGAGCCGGGCGGCGCGCACGCGGATCGTCGCGTTGGCCTCCCCGAACCGTCCCTTCCCGAGCACGAGCTCGAGCACGGCGCGCTCCCCGGTACTGCGGACGGAGACGGCGAGACGATCGATCTCCTCGTGCATGAGGACGCCGCCGCGGACGAGCCCCATGGCGAGCGCTCCCGGCGAGGCCTTCACGACGTTCGCGGACGGGTCGAGGACGAGACCGGCGGTCTCGAGAGCGTCGAGGACCTGGTCGACTCCGTCGGGGACCTTCGGCGATGCGACGTTCGCCACTCGTTCGCTGCGGCGGAACGCGAGGTAGACGAAACTCGTGAATGCTGCGCCCATGAGGGCTCCGAGGGCCACTGCGGCGAGCACCACCCAGGGGGACTGCATGAGACTAGATTAGGGGTACGCCGCAGAGACGATCGGACCACGGCCCCCGGAATTGCGCGGGCCGTCCTGGAGTGTTCATCGTCCCGGCACCGTCCGTTAACCTTCCGGCGGCATCGTTGACGCGACGGCGTGGCCGACGAATCGATCGTCGGTGCCCGCACCCGAACGAGAGAGTGACCTTTTAATGCGCGAAGTGTTCCAGCAGGAGCTGCACGAAGTCCAGCACCGACTCGTCGAGATCGCCGAGCTCGTCGCCATCTCGATCGAAGGCGCCGTTCACGCCTTCAACGAGTCCGACGTCGCCCGGGCCGAGGAGGTCATCGAGAACGACAGCCGCATCGACGGCCTCACCGTCGAGCTCGACGAGCTCGCGATCACCATTCTGGCGCGCCAGCAGCCGGTCGCCCGCGACCTCCGCATCGTCGTGAGCGCGCTGCGCATCAGTGCGT
>CAKTZW010000266.1 GCA_934636065.1 uncultured Labedella sp. | reverse complement strand
ATCCTGAACCGGGCACCGTCGCCGAAGCCGCACCTGACGGGGGCAGTCCCGACGAGCGCCATTCCCACGGGACCGCGTCCGCCTCGTTCGCGTCGCCGCCGGTGGTCGCCGTGGCACCTCTTCCTCGCCCCGGCCGCGCTGCTGTTCCTCGTGCCGTTCGTGCAGATGTTCATGGCGGCCCTCTCGCCGGCCGAGGAGCTCGTGCAGTTCCCGCCGCCGTTCATCCCGTCGCGGCTCGACATCGGCGGGTTCGTGACGCTGTTCCAGACGACCGACATCGTGCACTGGTTCACGAACACCCTCATCGTGTCGGTCACCGCGATCGCGTCGCACCTCGTCCTGTGCTCGCTCGCCGGGTACGGGTTCGCCCGCCTGCATTTCCGCGGTCGCAATCTCGGGATGCTCGCGATCATCGCCACGATCATGATCCCCACGCAGCTACTCATGATCCCGACCTACATCCTGTTCTCCCGGCTCGGCCTGATCGACGGGCTCGGCGCGGCGATCGTCCCGTGGCTCGCGAGCGCGTTCGGCGTCTTCCTCATGCGACAGTTCTTCCTCTCGCTCCCGCGGGAGTTGGAGGAGGCCGGATCGATCGACGGGGCGAATCGCTGGCAGGTGTTCTGGTACGTCGTCCTCCCGCTCGCGCGCCCGGCGATGGCGACCCTCGCGATCTTCACGCTGCTCGGGTCATGGAACGACCTCGTGTGGCCGCTCATCGCGATCAACAACGAGGACGCGTTCACGCTGCAGCTCGGGATCGCGAACTTTCAGGGCACGCGCCGGACTCAGTGGTCGCTGCTGATGGCGGCGAACGTCGTCGCGACGCTGCCGCTCATCCTGTTCTTCCTCGTGGCGCAGAAGCAGTTCGTGCAGACGATGACGCTCTCGGGACTCCGCGGATGACCGCGACGCCGGCCCCCGTCCTCGTCGTGGGGGACGCGAACGTCGACCTCGTGCTCCGCGGCGACGTGCGCCCCCGCTTCGGTCAGGCCGAGCAGCTCCTCGACGGGGCCGACCTCGTGCTGGGTGGCAGCGCCGCGATCGTCGCGAGCGGGCTCGCCCGCCTGGGCGTGCCCACGTGGCTCGTCGCGGTCGTGGGCGACGACCCCTTCGGCGACGTCGTGCTCGAGCGGTTGCGGGCCGCCGGAGTCGTGACGGACACGGTGCGGCGCACGGCCGAGGCTCCGACCGGCGTGTCCGTGATCCTCTCCGCGTCTGACGACCGCGCGATCCTCACTGCTCCCGGCACCATCCCGCTCCTCGACGGGAAGAGCGTGGAGTCGGCGGTCGCGGAGTCCGGCGCCAGCTGGGTGCACTTCGCCTCGCCGTTCCTCATCCCCGGGCTCACGCCGGACCTCGCCGGCGTCGCGCGGGCGGCGCGCTCACGGGGCGTCGGCACGAGCCTCGACACCAACTGGGACCCGACCGAGCAATGGTCGAGCGTCGCCGACCTCGTGCCAGCGGTCGACGTGCTCCTGCCCAACCGTTCGGAGATCGAGGCGATCGCGTCGGCGCTCGCCACGTCGGCCGCCGGTGCCGACGCGCGGGCCGCTGCCGCCGCCGTCGCCGGGCTCGGTCCGCGCGTCGTGGTGAAGGACGGCGCGGACGGCGGCTGGTCGGTGGACCGCGACGGGGAGAGCCACTCCGCCCCGGGCCTCACGATCGACGTCGTCGACACGACGGGCGCGGGCGACAGCTTTGACGCCGGGTATCTCGCGGCCATCGCCCACGGGGTGAGGGACGAGCCGACGCGGCTGCGCTGGGCGGGCGTGGCCGGGTCCCTCTCGACCCGAGCGGCCGGCGGGACCGGCGCCCAGGCGACCCTCGAGGAGCTGCGCGCCGCCCTCCCCTGACCCCCAGAGTGCTACACCCGTCCGAGGGCTCCACCTGCGGCTGGCGCCCTCGGACCCGATGTGGCGCCGTCGGGGACGGCGCTCCGCTAGTCCGACGTGGCCGCCGCGAACTCGGGCTCCCGCGGCGGCGTGCTGTCGCGCCGTGCCGCCCGTCGCCGCGCGCGACGCGATTTCGTCGGGTGCGACAGTGGGTAGGCCGCGTCGAGGCGCGGTTCGACGTAGAGCCGACGGATGGCCTTGAGGATCAAGTAGCCGCCGACCCAGTAGCTCAAGAAGAGGACCACTCCGTAGGGGAAGGTGAAGCTGAGCAGCGTCGCGATGACGCCGATCCCGACGTACAGCATCGTCCACGCGTCGGTGAGGCGATCCCGCGCCGTCTGCTGGGCGGCGGTACGGTCCTCGAGCGAGTCGACACGGCTGCTCAGCGAGGCGTCCTCGATCGTGGAGAAGAGGTCGCGGACGGAGACGTGGAGCGCGTCGGCGACGAGTGACAGGGTCTCGAGGCTGGCGTCCTCTCCCGCCTCGAGGCGCTGGACGGTGCGGAGGCCGATGCCGCTCTCGGTGGCGAGCCGCTCTTGCGTCCAGCCTTTCGCTTGGCGGAGTTCGATGATTCGTGTCGTGTTCATGACCCCATCGTGCTCGCTCGTCGCCCGTCAGCACCACGCCACCGGCACGCCAGTCCGCCGCCACTTCCCCGCCACCGACCCGCCACCCTCGTTCCCTGCCTGCGGAAGGGCTGCGCGAGCGTGCTCACGGAACGCGAAGGCACGAGCAGTTGCAGCTTCCGTAGCGTCATGTGGTGCAGTGGGATCACGCCCACCCCTCGAGGAAGGTCCCATGTTCTCGTTCATCTCCCCACGCCGGGTCGCGATCGGTGACGCGGCGGCGTTCGTCGGCACCACCCCGCGAGCCATCCGTCACTACCACCAGCTCGGGCTGCTCCCCGAGCCCGAACGCGGGACGGACGACCGCCGCCGTTACGGCTACGAGGAGATGATCCGGTTGCTGTGGGTCCGCCGGATGGCCGACGCCGGGATCGCGCTCGACGACATCCGGGACGCGACGGCGGACGCAGGCCCGGCCGCGGTCGACGGTGACACCGCGATGGCGGAGATCCTCGAGCGACTCGACGACAGCCTCCGGGCCCGTGAGGCGGACATCGCACGCCAGCGCGCGGCGGTCCAGCGCATGCGTGCGCTCGGGAGTCGGATGGGCCTGCTCTCCGACATCGTGGCCGATCGCCTCCTCGGACTCCCGGAGGGCGGTCTCCGGCCGGAGGACCTCGACACACTCCTCGTCACGGAACGGATCCTCGGTCCGCTCGGCGCGGCCTTCCAGGCGTCCCGCTTCATCGCGCTCGCCACCCATCCGGCGCTCCGGGAGGCATCCGACCGTGTCGACGCCGCCGAGGAGGCGCTCGACGATTCGGTCGCGGTCGACGATCCTCGGGTCGAGCGGGTGGCCGCCGAACGGTGTGCGTTCGAGGAGTCGCTGAACGCGGTCATCGTGTTCTCTGGGATCGAGGAGGACGAGGACGCCATCGTCGAGGTGTGGGAAGCCGCCCACCCGACGGGAGCCGACGCGCCCTCCGAGGCCGGCACCGGCCGCCGGGACGGCTCCCTGAGCACCATGCAAGCCCTCGCGAAGATGCCGTACGACTTCTCGCCCGCGCGTGTGCGCTGCATGGAGCTGGCCGTGCAGATGGCGGTGGAGACCACGTCGTAGGTCCCGCTCGTCCCGGGTGCCGCCCGCCGGGACGCCGTCCGTCAGGACGCCGGGACGGCGGTCCCAATGTTCCAGATGAAGGGGTGAGGGGTGCCGTTGATGGACCAGTCGCCCACGATGCGCGCCTTGTAGATGACTGGATTGTGGGACGCGACGGTGCGCGCATTCCGCCAGTGCCGGTCGAGCCCCTTCGCGCGGCTCGTCGCGGAGGCGCCGAGCGTGTTGAAGACGAGCGTCGCCGCGCGCGGCACCGCCTCGGACAGCACGACCTGGGCCTGCGCCGAGCGGATCTCCGCGAGGACGTTCGCCGCGAGGTCCTCCTCGCTGTCGCGGAGCTGAGCGGTGTCGGCGGCCCCCTGCACGGCCTGCGCCACATCGCGGACGAGCGCGCGGGCGGTGTACGAGACGGACGAGATCTCGCCCACGACCGCCTGGATCTGCGCATCGTCCCGCACGAGCGACGCGACCCCGTGGCTGTAGACGCGGGTCCGCTCGCGGATCGCGGCGGCGGTGTCGCGCTCGGTCGCCGCGGCGACGCCCGCGAGCACAGCGAGGAGGACGAGCTGGTAGAGCGCCGTCTGGTACCGGAACCGGTCGTCGAAGAGCTGCACGTGCGCCTCCTCGACCTCCGCGTCCGTGAAGACGATCGTCCCCGTGCCGGTGAGCTGCTGCCC
>CAKTZW010000265.1 GCA_934636065.1 uncultured Labedella sp. | reverse complement strand
CGCTCCGGTACACCGTCTCCGACGGCCGGTCCGGCGGCGTCTCGACGGCGTCGCTGTCGATCCGCATCGTTCCGTACGAGCTGAACGAGGCGCCGGCCGAGCAGCGCGTCGGCGCGACCTCCGTCGAGTCGGGCCAGACCGTCTCGTACAACGCCCTCACGGACTGGCGCGACCCGGACGGCGACGACATCTACCTCAAGAGCGCGGCGTCGAAGGCGGGGGACCGCGTGCGGTTCTCTCCCGACGGGTTCGTCACGGTGACGCACTCGTCGGGTCAGCTCGGCGTCCGCGACATCGTATTCGTCGTCTCCGACGGCACGACGGACGCGACGGGCTCGTTCGCCCTCGACGCGAAGGCCGCCGGCTCCATGAACCCGGTCGGCACACCGGACTTCGCCGACACCTTCGTCGGGCAGTCCGTCGAGCTCGACGTGCTCGACAACGACGTGTCCCCGTCGGGCGCCCCGCTCGCCCTCGTGGGCGCCGAGGCGCTCTCCGCCGGCCTCGGCATCACCCCGAACACCGACACGGGGGAGCTCTCCCTGTCCGCGGGCGCGCCGGGCAGCTACTACGTGAAGTACACGCTCTCGGCGGGCCCCAAGACGAGCGTCGGGCTCGCCCGCGTCGACGTCGGCGAGATCCCCGAAGAGGTCGGCGCTCCCATCGCCGTGCGCGACACGCTCTACCTGCGTCCGAACGAGCCGACGAGCCTCGCCGTGCTGAACAACGACGTGTCGCCGTCCGGGTCGGTGCTCGCCGTGCGGTCGATCGCGGCGAGCGAGGACGCCTCGTCCCTCTCGATCGAGCTGCTCGGGCAGTCCGTCGTCCGCGTCACCGCGAACGAGGCGATCGACCGGCAGCTGCAGTTCTCGTACACCCTCTCGGACGGGAACGTCGACGCGACCACGACCGTCACGGTCGTGCCGGTGGCGCCCCTGACGAAGCATCAGGCGCCGATCCTCGAGGACGACTTCGTGAAGGTGCGCGCCGGTGACATCGCGAGCGTGCCCGTGCTCGACAACGATCTGCACCCGGACAACGCGGTCATGACCGTGGACCAGGACCTCACGAAGGCGGCCGAGAAGGGGCTCTCGTTCGTCACGGGCGACCGCGTCCGCTACCAGGCCCCGTCGGAGCCCGGTGTCTACACGGCCACGTACCAGGTCACGGACGAGTTCCAGCAGAAGGCGGTCGGGAACGTCGTCTTCACCGTCGTCCCCGTCGACACCGACAACAACCTCGCCCCCACGGCCCCGACCCTCACAGCACGCGTGTTCGCGGGCGCCGAGGTCGAGGTCAACGTGCCCCTCGACGGCCTCGACGGAGACGGCGACTCGGTCATCTTCGACGCGATCACGGGCGCCCAGGAACTCGGCCTCGTCCGCGACGCGACGAGCGACTCCTTCGTCTATGAGGCGAACCCCTCCCGCTACGGCACCGACACGTTCGAGTACCGGGTGAAGGACGTCTACGGGGCGACCGCGACCGGGACGATCAAGATCGCGGTCATCGAGCGCCCGGCGCAGGACATGTCGCCGATCGCTGTCGACGACCGCATCGAGGTCCGCCCCGGTCGCGTCGTGAGTGTCCCGGTGCTCGGCAACGACTCCGACCCGAACGCCTACACGATCGAGCTGCGCGACGAGCTGGGCGACATCCCCTCGAACGTCACGGCGGAGGTCGACGGCGGCACCGTCGAGATCGAGGCCCCGGACGAGGAGACGTCGTTCGCGATCCGCTACACGATCTCGAACGGTCACGGCGGCACCGACAACGCCTACGTCCAGGTCCGCGTGACCGAAAAGGCGCGCATCCAGCCGCCCGGCGTCGAGGACCACGTCGTCGAGTCGCGCGATGTCGTCGCGAAGCGCACCGTGGACATCGACCTGCGCGACGGCGCGTCGAACCCCGGGGGGACCGTCGACGACCTCGTGCCGTCGATCGAGGGACCGAACGCCGGCGCCGTCGAGCTGCTCGAGGACGGCATCGCCCGCGTGACGCTCGGGGAGACGCGCACCCCGATCACGTACCGCCTGACGAACGAGGTCGACGACCTCAGCTCGGCGGCGTTCATCGTCGTCCCGCCGTTCTCCGACGGCCTGCCGCCCGTGCTCATCGACGAGCAGCGCATCGTCGACAAGAACCAGACGAAGACGTGGAAGCTCAGCGAGATCGCCGAGTCGCCGACGGGCAAGGACATCTCGCTCACGAAGCCCGAGAAGGTCACGAGCACCCGCAGCGACGGCACCCCGAACTACGTCAGCGACCAGACCGTGACGTTCACGCCCGCGAAGGACTACCGGGGACCGGCGTCGCTCACGTTCGAGGTGAGCGACGGGACGGCCCTCGGGGTCGTGCTGCTCACGATGCCCATCACCGTCGGCGACCCGGAGATGAAGGACGAGCCGCCGACCTTCACCAACCCCACACTGTCCATCGAGGCCGATGGCTCCGACTTCACGATCGACCTGCGGGAGTCGGCGGCCCACCCGAACGCCGAGGTGCTCCGCTCGCTGACCTTCGGCGGCCTCGGCCAGCCGACGGGCGGCATCCAAGCGTCGCTCGGCGGGTCGACGCTCACCGCGAATGCGCCGTTCGGGGTGCAGCCGGGGACGTCGACGTCGATCCCCGTCACGGTCTCGTACCGTGACTTCGAGGTGACGGGGCAAGTGAACATCCGAGTCGTCGCCTCGTCGAAGCCGCTCCCGGTCGCCTACGAGGATCCGATGCCCGACGCACGGAAGAACAGCACCGTCACGGTGCCCGTCACGGCCAACGACTTCAACCCGTTCCCGGACCAGGAGCTCACCGTCACCGATGTGGCCGTCGAGTCGGGCGACGCGACCGCCACGGTCAAGGGTCAGAACGTGGTGATCCGGACGGGTGCGCCGAAGAGCCAGAGCATCAGCGTGCTCTACACGATCCAGGACGCGACGAAGGACCCGGCGCGTGTGTCCCAGGGCCGCGCGTCCGTCACCGTCACCGACGTCCCGGACGCGCCTCCCCAGCCGAGCCTCGCGCCGAGCGACCGGAACATCGCCGTGACCGTCGCGCCGACGCCCGCCAACAACGGCTCCGAGGTCACGGGCTACACGGTCAGGCGCAACGACGGCACCGTGAAGACGGACTGCTCGCCGGGCGTGCCCTGCAGCTTCGCGGGGACCAACGGCACGACCTACTCCTTCACCGTGACGGCGACGAACGGCGTGGGTGAGAGCGTCGCGTCGCCCGCCGCGAGCACGGTGTCGTACGGGCGACCGACGGCGCCACAGAACGCCCGGATCGACAAGAAGCAGACGTACGCGCCGACCGCCTTCACGCTCTCGTGGGCGGCTCCGACCGACACCGGCGGACAGATCGTCCGGTACGAGTACCAGTTCGACAGCGAGGCCGTCCGCGAGACCACCGCGACTTCGGCGGACTCGCCGGTGGCCGGCGCCGGCGAGCACTCCTTCTACGTCCGGGCATGCTCGCCCGTCGATTGCGGACCGTGGAGCGACCGGCCGAGCCAGCGGATCGAGAATGAGCCGCCGCCACCGCCGCCTCCCGCGAAGATCGTGCTCTCGGAAGGCGACGGCTACAAGTACGGCGGCACCGGCAAGCACTACAGACTCGTCGTGACGGGCTTCCCGGCGAACCAGTCGTTCGACGTGGATTGCTACGCGAACGGCGAGAAGTTCATCACCTCCCAGTCGGACGTCAACGGCCGCGATTACAGGACGGACGGTCAGGGTAACTGGTCTGGTCAGACCGGGTGCTACGACGGTTTCGCGAGTGACCACTGGGTGGTCATCACAATCAACGGCGTATCCGCAGAATCGAACAGAGTGTATTGGGGAGCTTGAGACAATGCCCGTCACGACCGAACAGGCCGCGTGGTTCCGCGACGCCTTCACGAGCCTCGTCGACAACGTCGACAAGGCGATCCTCGGCAAGCAGGACGTCATCCGGCTCGTCGTCGCCGCGATGGTGAGCGAGGGGCACGTGCTGCTCGAGGACTACCCCGGCACGGGCAAGACCGTGCTCGCGAAGGCGCTCGCGAACACGCTCGACGGCGCGCACTCGCGCATCCAGTTCACGCCGGACCTGCTGCCGTCCGACGTCACGGGCGTGACGATCTACAACCAGAACACGCGTGAGTTCGAGTTCCACAAGGGCCCGATCTTCGCGCAGATCGTGCTCGCGGACGAGATCAACCGCGCCTCCCCGAAGACGCAGTCGGCGCTCCTCGAGGTCATGGAGGAGGGGCTCGTGACGGTCG
>CAKTZW010000264.1 GCA_934636065.1 uncultured Labedella sp. | reverse complement strand
GCGGCGGACGAGGCTCGACAGCTCCTCAGCCGTGCGGGCTCCCGACAGCTCCTCCTTCGGCTCGATGCCGACCGAGCGCAGGATCGCGTTGGCGCTTCCGTTGAGGACGACGATCGCCGGCTTGAACACCGTCGTGAACAGCGTCTGGAACGGGATGACGAGCTTCGCCGTGTGGAGCGGCAGGGCGAGAGCGAAGTTCTTCGGGACGAGCTCGCCGATGATCATCGACAGCAGGGTCGCGATCGCGACCGCAACGACCGTCGCGATGGGCGCGACGGCGGGCTCCGGGATGCCGAGCGCGGCGAAGGGGGTCGCGAGCAGCGACGAGATGGCCGGTTCCATCGTGTAGCCCGTGAGCAGCGTCGTGAGGGTGATGCCGAGCTGGGCGCTCGAGAGGTGGGTCGATGTGATCCGCAGGGCCGCGATCGTCATCGTCAGGCGCGACTCGCCTCGATCACGGCGCGCCTCGAGGTCGGAGCGGTCGAGGTTCACGAGCGAGAACTCGCTCGCGACGAAGAAGCCGGTACCGATCGTCAGGACCAGCCCGATCGCGAGCATGATCCACTCATACATGGGGTGCCTCCGTCACGCGGAGGCTGGGACTGTGGTCCTCCAGGGAGCCGGAGCCACTGTCGGCGGATGACCCGGACTCGGAGCCGGAATCGGTCGCGGGATTCGCAGAAGGAGGATCGTCCATTGTCGGCTCAGTATATCCGCCGCCCTCCCTCCCGAGCGCTACCCTCCTCCCTGTAATTGCGTGCGCAACTGCGGTGTGCGGGTGTTATTGCACCCGCAGTTCGGAGTTGCGTGCGCAAGAACGCACCGCGCACGTCCGACTCCGCGTTGCGGCGTCCCTCCACCGATCGAGCCGACAAGGCGTCGCGGTGGACCTGGTGGGGTGATCCTCCTCGCATGCAGACCGAGCCGACCATCCTCCGCGCCGATCCCTCTCGTGTCGGAGGCTTCACCACGAGAGATCTCGTCCGAGCGATGCGAGCCGGTCGATTGGAGCGGATTTCGCACGGTCGGTACGTCGACGCGGACGAATGGCACGCACTGGACGACCTCTCCCGACACCGGTTGCGGGTTCTCGCGGTGGCGAGCACCGCGGCGACCGACAATGTCTTCTCTCATCATGCTGCTGCCGCTCTCTGGCGAATACCTCTCCTCGGCGAGTGGCCGTCACGGATCGACGTCGTGGGCGACCCGCGTTCCGGCGGCAGATCGTCCGAGCAGATCCGACGGCACCGCTCGCCGGCGGATGATGACGAGATCCGAGCCGTGGACGGCGTTCGGGCGACATCGCCCTCGCGGACCGTCGCCGACCTCGCGTGCATGCTCCCGTTCATCGAGGGTGTCGCGGCGATCGACGCGGGATGCTGGCGCGGCCGCACGGGTCCGCGCGTCGAGCTCGCAGAGGTTCGTCGCCTCGCCTCGGACCATCGAGGTCGTGGGCGGAACGCGGGTCTGAACGCGGCGCTGTCCGCCACCGATCTGTCGGAGTCGGTGTGGGAGTCAGCGAGCAGAGTCGTCATTCGACAGCTCGGGTTCCCCGCACCGGTACTGCAGCAGCCGTTCGTCTGGGGCCGACGGGTCCGTTACAGGACGGACTTCTGGTGGCCGGATCAGGGCGTCATCGGAGAGTTCGATGGGTACGTCAAGTACGGCTTCGACGGCGCACATGCGCGGGAGACGCTTGTGCGCGAGAAGGAGCGCGAGGATCGGCTGCGGTCCATGTCGACTCGGTTCGTGCGCTGGACCGTCGGGGACGT
This sequence comes from uncultured Labedella sp., assembly GCA_934636065.1. Classification (GTDB taxonomy): domain Bacteria; phylum Actinomycetota; class Actinomycetes; order Actinomycetales; family Microbacteriaceae; genus Labedella. The sequence continues at coordinate 2,489 of CAKTZW010000264.1, read as the reverse complement.
GCGTGAGCCTGAACGCCTCGCGCGGCTCCTCGCGAACGCCGGGCTCCCCCGAGCGTAACTGCGTACGCAACTGCGAACCGCGGGTGAAATTACACCCGCATGCGGCTCTTGCGTACGCAACTACCGGGGGCCGTGGTGCTTGGAGCAGGAAGCGGCGGCTCAGGGCGAGGGCGGTCACCAGGAGACGGGGAGCGCCTTGCCCTCCTCGTAGCCCGCCGCCGACTGCAGCCCGACGAGGGCGCGCTCGTGGAACTCGGGGATGGAGCGCGCACCGGCGTAGGTGAACGACGACCGGACGCCCGCGGTGATCATGTCGAGCAGATCCTCGACGGAGGGGCGCAGCGGATCGAGGTAGATCTTCGACGAGCTGATGCCCTCGGCGAAGAGCTTCTTGCGCGCGAGCTCGTACGGGTCGAGGCGGCCGAACCGCTCGAGCACGGCCTTCGTGGAGGCCATGCCCCAACTCTCCTTGTAGAGGCGCCCGCTCCCGTCGTCGTGGATCGTGCCGGGCGCCTCGATCGTGCCCGCGAACCAGGAGCCGATCATCACCGAGGACGCCCCGGCGGCGAGCGCGAGGGCGACGTCACGCGGGTACCGGACGCCGCCATCGGCCCACACGGCGGCGCCGTGCGCACGAGCGGCCTCGGCCGTCTCGAGCACGGCCGAGAACTGCGGACGTCCGACGGCCGTCATCATGCGCGTCGTGCACATCGCGCCCGGTCCCACCCCCACCGTGAGGATGTCGGCCCCGGCGTCCACGAGATCGCCGACGCCGTCGGACGTGACGATGTTGCCCGCGACGATCGGGATGCCGAGCCCCAGCCCGGCGACGGTGCGGATGGCGGAGATCATCGTCTCCTGGTGGCCGTGCGCCGTGTCGATCACGAGGACGTCGACCCCCGCGGCCGCCAGCGCCCTGGCCTTCGCGGCGACGTCCCCGTTCACGCCGATCGCGGCGGCCACGGACAACCGGCCGCCGGCGTCGAGGGCGGGAGTGTAGAGGGTCGACCGCAAGGCGCTCGTCCGGCTCAGGGTGCCGACGAGATGCCCGTGGCGCAGCACCGGCGCGAACTCGATCTCGGCCTCGACCATGAGGTCGAACGCCGCCCGCGCCGACGTGACGTCCTCGGCGTCGATCGAGGCGACGCCGCCGTGCACGAGGTCGCCGAGCCGCGCGTCCGGGAGCGCGCGTCCGAGCCGTTCGGCGTCGAGGCACCCGATGAGCTCACCGGCGCCGTCCTGCACGACCACGCCGTGGCCGCCCGGCACGGCCGGGACGACGAGGAGGGCATCTGCGACCGTGGTGTCCGGTCCGAACGACACAACGGAGTCGAACTCGACGGCCTGCGACTTCACCCAACGGATCGCCGCGTCGAGATCCTGCAGCGGCATGTCCTGCGGCAGGACGCCGAGGCCGCCCCGCCGGGCGAGGGTCGCCGCGAGCCGAGGACCCGTGACCGAGTTCATGTTGGCGGAGACGATGGGGATGGTCTGGCTGGTCCCGTCCTGCGGGGCGAGGGAGACGTCGAGCCGACTGGTCACGCCGGAGCGGGAGGGCACGAGGAAGACATCCGAATACGTGAGGTCGTGCTGGGGTTCGTCTCCGTAGAACTGCATGATTCCACGCTAGCCGTCTACGGGGTGACGTGGAGGGGGGTGGCAGGGTTTAGGCTTGATTTCCGGAGTGTGCGACGCCATCGAGCCCTCGGTGGCGGTCCGAATGGCGAGTGACGAAAGTGGTGGTCCGACCGTGTCAGGCCCAATGACCGGAGCTGGAACCGACGAGAATTCCGCGGCGGAATTCGGAGCGAACGAGTGGCTCGTCGACGAGCTGTACGAGCAGTACAAGGTGGACCGCAACGCGGTCGACTCGTCGTGGTGGCCGACGCTCGAGGCGTACCGCCAGCACAAGGAGGGCGGGGCTCCGACGGGCTCCGACCCGGCGTCCTCCGACCAGCCGACCTCGGACCCGGCGTCCGGCGGGCAGCCCGCCGCTCAAGCGCCCACCGCGAGCGCGCCGACCGCGCAGCCGGCGAGCCGACCGGCCGCTGACGAGAAGCCCTCCGCCACCCAGAAGCCCTCGGACGACGGCGTCGCGGCGAAGCCCATCGAGCCGACCTCCACGAGCGAGGCGGCGCGGCCCGTCGCCCGCACCACGAGCCAGCAGCCGCAGGCGGCCCCGATCCCCGCCGACGCCCCGGCGCCCAGCAAGCGCGACGCGGCCGACGAGCCGGAGGACGTCGTGTCCCCGCTCCGCGGCATGGCGAAGGCCCTCGCGACCAACATGGACGCGAGCCTCACCGTGCCGACGGCGACGAGCGTGCGGACGGTCCCCGCGAAGCTCATGATCGACAACCGCATCGTGATCAACAACCACCTCAAGCGGTCGCGGGGCGGCAAGGTCAGCTTCACTCACCTCATCGGGTGGGCGCTCATCCAGGCCCTCAAGGAGTTCCCGAGCCAGAACGTCTACTACCAGGACATCGACG
>CAKTZW010000263.1 GCA_934636065.1 uncultured Labedella sp. | reverse complement strand
GACGGAACGGGGCGGACACGTGGAGACCTTCCGGCTCGACGTGCGGGATCGGCAAGGCTACGCGGACGTCGCCGACCGGGCGGAAGCCGCGCTGGGGCCGGTGAACCTGCTGTTCAACAATGCGGGGATCGCCCCGGCCCTCACGCTTCCGGAACTCTCATACGAGAGCTGGGACGTCGCGATCGGCGTCAACCTCACCGGTGTGATCAACGGCCTTCAGACCTTCATGCCGCGCCTGATCGAACGGGGGAGCGGCGGCTACGTCGTCAACACCGCGTCGGGCGCCGGGCTGATCAGCAGCGCAGGCATCCTGTACACGACGGCGAAGCACGCGGTGGTCGGTCTTTCCGAGGCGCTGAAGCGGGAAGCGCCCGCCTACGGCATCGAGGTGAGCGTGCTCTGCCCCGCACAGGTCGCGACGAACATCATGGCGAATACGGGAGCCGTGGCGGGGACCGTCAGGATCACGCCGGAGGACGTCGCCGCGACAGAGGCATCTCTGCAGGCGGGAGCGTCGATCGACGACGTCGGCGAGATGGTGATCGCCGGTATGGAACGCAAGGCCACCTGGATCCACACGGCCGCGTTCGTGAAGCCGTTCGTCCAGGAGCGGTTCGACGCCATCCTGGCGTCGATTCCCGTAGAGTGACCGCCAGGCCGCGGCGGGCTCGCCGTCCCCCCCCCCCACTCTCCGACCCTGCACAGCGGCGGTTGGGGGAGGGGAAGACGACGCCACCGGGGGTGGGGCAGGAGCTCGTCGCGGCGCTCCGGCAGGACGTGGCGCTCGCGGCGGCCGACACTGTCCTCGTCACGATCCCGAATCAACTGGGCGTCGACTTCACCGTGCGGCAGCTGGCGGCCCTCCATGCGATCGGTGGCGAGCTCGGCTGGAACGACTGACATCGCGCGCGAGCCCGCACGTAGAATCGCGTGTGCCCTCCGAGCCCATCCCGCCCCGTCGGCTGATCCCCGGCACTCGTGTCGTCGTGCGGTACCGGCTTCCGACCGGACAGGCGACGGACGCCCTCGGCATCCTCGTGAGCGCCGACCCGACGACCCTCGTCGTCGACGGCAAGCGGGGACTCGAGCACATCGCCGTCGATACCGTGATCGCGGCGAAGCCGGTGCCGCCCGCGCCGGAGAGGAGGACGCGCACATGACGGCTCGCTATCCGAACCGGCTCGAACTGTTCCGCCTCGAGCCCCTCGGCGATCCGCCGTACCTCGAAGTCGACGACGCGCGGGAACGCTACGAGGCAGGCACCGGCTTGAGCGTCGTCGCGGACACCGATCCACCGACGTGGTACCTGGAGGTGTCGCCACGAGGGCACCGCTACACCGTCACCTTCTTCGCGCCGAGCCGGACCCCGTTGCGGGCGGTGACCTGGGAGAGGGACGACGACGTGCTGCGGTGCCGTCGGATCCTCGACCTCTACTACCCGGACGGAGATCCGGGTGGCCGTGTCCCGTACGTCACGGTGACGACGGTCACCCAGCAGATCTTCTCCGACGGCGTGGTCGACATCACACTCTCCTCGCCGACGAAGCCTGACGAGCTCCGCGAAGTGACGAACGCCCCGATGACGCTCTTCCGGACGACGGTGCCGGCCTTCGGCGATTGGGAGCCTCTCCTCCTCTCGGCCATCACCGACACGCGGGAGCGGTTCGGACCCGGCGCTGCCGACGCCGCGGCATCGGACCTCGAGAGCCTCGTTCCCTTCGGGGTCCCGAGCACCGACCGGGAGGCCCTGATCGCGCGTTCCCAGGGGATGTCGATCCTCACGACGCTGGCCGAACGCGCTCGATCCGGACCCGGGACGCGTACCTGGGCGGACGTCGGCTCCCCGGTGATCGACCGGGGCGAGTACGCGATCTTCCCCCTGGCGTCGGCCCGCGCGGACGCGCCGGGAGCGCAGGAGCGCCTACGTACCGTTCGCGACCGGCTGCAGATGGACGCGATCCACTACTACGGCGGCGACCACTTCCACGCCGAGACGGTCCTGACGGAGGAGGACGACGGCTACGGACGGAACCTCGCGCGGTCGGGGATCGACACGATCGGTCGGGTCTACGCGTGGCGGGTCGGCGATCACGCCGCCGTCCTCGTCCACGGGCGCGATCCGGGCGATGGCACGGAGACCCTCGCGCTCCACGTCCTCCCCGCCGAGTGGGTGTGGGAGCGGCCCGGCGCCGCGGACACCAAGCGGGGGCAGTCCCACCGCCGTCGCGCGGTGAGGGAACGGGACGCCGCCGACGCGAGCTGGACCTGGACGGATCGGCGCGACGAGGGCTGACGAACGCTCCGCGCTGATCGCCCTACGATCGAGACATGACCGATTCCCTCGTGCTCGTGGCCAACGCCGGCGACGACAGCATCAGCACCTTCCGTCTCGTCGGCGACTCCCTGGAGCGCCTCGCTGTGACAGGTGATCTCACTGGGACGTCGACGTTCGTCGTCGACCCCGAGCGGAACCTCGTCTACGCGGGGGTGAAGGCGGGCGGCGGACACGACGCGGCGGGCATCGTGACCTTGCGCCTCGACCGCGAGACCGGCGTGCTCACCGCGATCGCGCGGCACGACCTCGCGGGCGGCGGCATGAACTACCTCGCCCTCGCGCGCGGAGGCACCGTGCTGCTCGGCGTCTCGTACGGCGGCGGATACGGCATCAGCGCCGTCGTCGAGGACGGAACGGTGGGGGAGCCCGTGACCCGGATCGAGTACCCCAACCTGCACGCCGTGCAGGCGAGCGCCGACGACCGCTTCGTCTACGCGGTCTCGCTCGGTGCCGATCTCGTCGCGCAGTACGCGCTCGGTGCCGACGCTTCCCTGAGCCCGCTGGATCCGGCCACGGTCGACGCCCCCGCCGGCAGCGGTCCTCGTCACCTCGTGCAGAACGAGAGCGGTGACGCGCTCTACGTGCTCACCGAGTTCTCCGCACAGGTGCTGCACTATGCCCGCGACGTCGAGACGGGCACGCTCGAATTGCGGGAGAGTGCAGACGTGTTCGATCCCAGCCAAGGGCTGTCGCTCAGCCGCTTCGGCGCCGATCCGAGGGAGGAGCACCTGATCTGGGGCGCCGACCTGCACCTGGCCGACGGAGGGCACCGCCTCTGGGCGTCCGAGCGGACCGCGAGCACGCTGAGTCCCGTCGTCGTGGCCGCGGACGGTTCGCTCACGTCATCGGGCTCGTTCGTGGCCACCGAACCGCAGCCGCGCGGATTCACCGTCAGTCCGGACGGTCGGCGCATCGTCGTCGCAGGCGAGCGGTCGACGACCGTCTCCCTGTACGCCGCCGACGGCGACGAGCTGCGCCTGCTGCAGCAGGCCGAGACCGGGCGCGGGGCCAACTGGGTCCGCTTCGTCTGAGCGGGCGTCGCGCTGCCACTCCCACCCGAACGCGCGCCGCACGACCTCCCGCCGCTGCGTCCACGCATCCGCGCGGGTCAGGGCGTGGTCCTACTTCACCGCGCCGAGCGCGAGGCCGCCGCTGCCGTCGATCGTCGCGAGCGAGCGCCAGTTGTTGAGTCCCACGGTGAGCGGATACAGGCGGTTGTCCGAGATCATCACGAGAGGGAGGAAGAAGTTGTTCCACGTCGCCACGAGCGAGAACAGCAGCACCGTCGCAATCGCCGGTCGCAGCATCGGCACGGAGATCTGCGTGAGGATGCGGAACTCGCCGGCTCCGTCGATCCGCGCGGACTCGATGATCTCATCGGGTACGGCGTCTTGCGCGTAGATCCGCACGAGGTAGACGCCGATGGGGTTCAGCAGGCCTGGCAGGATGACCGCCCAAACGGTGTTGACGAGACCGAGACTCGACATGATCATGTAGGTCGGCAGCACGAGCACGGTGTTCGGGATCATGACCGCTCCGAGCAGGATCGCGAACGAGAGCTTGCGGCCACGGAAGCGGTACTTCGCAAAGGCGTAACCGCCCATCGTCGCGAACACCGTCGCGCCCACGGCGGAGGCGGTGGAGTAGAGCACCGTGTTACCGATCCACGTGAAGAAGATCCCGTCCTGGTAGGCGAAGGTGCGAGCGATGTTGTCGAAGAACGCGAAGCCGTCGGCGAACCAGAGCGAGGGGCTCGTGTACAGGTCGTTGGTGGTTTTCGTCGAGGCCACGACCAGCCACCAGAATGGCAGGAAGAAGTACACGACGGAGACGACGAAGCCGAGCGCGACGGCGATGCGTCCGAGGCTCATCGGTGGGCGGCGGCTGCGGCGTCCCGTGTCGTCGGTGCGGACGCCGCGGGGGTTCACGG
>CAKTZW010000262.1 GCA_934636065.1 uncultured Labedella sp. | reverse complement strand
AGGCGAGCACGCTCCGCTCGCAACCGGACGATCTCGAGGAGCACCTCGCGGTTGTCGTGCTCGCCACCCCGACCGCCGCGGGACCGCGAGGCGGACATGATGCGTTCCCGGAGCGACCGGTTCGTGAGTGAGGACAGGGCCGGGTGACCCGTCGGCAGCACGAGACCGATCACGTGACGACCGGCGAAACCACGTTCCCGGGCCGCTTCCGCTGCCGCGGAGACCTCGCCGGGAGTGAGGCCGTCGAGCTCGGCCTCGTCGTCGACCACGACAGCGAGCGCGTTCGTGTCGGCCAGCAGGTTCTTCTCGAAGCGCGTCGTCAGCGTGGACAGTCGCGCGTTGTATTCGGTGAGCCGCTCCTTCTCGTCCGGCGACAGGGCCGCTCCCGCGAGCGTGAACTCGGTGTGATAGCGCTCGAGCAGATACTCCTGCTCGGGGTCGAGGCCGAGCGTGTCGCGCTGTTCCCAGAGGGTGTGGATGCGCGCGTACAGGCGCGCGTCGAGGCGGATCCCGTCCTCGTGTGCGGCCAGCAGTGGGGCGATACGCTCCTCGAGGTCGTTCGTCACGTCGTTGGAATCGGCGGAGCTCTTGTTGAAGAACACATGCAGCACCCGGGACAGCAGTACCCCGGAGCGCTCGAGGGCCTCGAGCGTGTCGGCGAACGTCGGAGGCGCCTCCGAGGACGTGATCGCGTCGATCTCGGCGCGCTGCTCGGCCATCCCGCGCTCGATCGCCGGCCACCAATGCTCGTCGGTGATGCGCTCGAACGGTGGCAGCTGGTAAGGCAATGTGCTGGCCTGGAAGAAGGGGTTGTCCGGTGTCGACATCCCCCCACACTAGGCCGTCGTCACACGGCGTTCCGGGGCGAGACGCGCGGATAGGCTGAGCACATGTCCTCTGCACCGCCCCCCTCCGAGCGCTACACCCATGGCCACCACGCGAGCGTCCTCCGCGCCCACGCGTGGCGCACTGTCGAGAACTCGGCGGCGTATCTCGTCCCGCATCTCGCGCCAGGATCGGACGTCCTCGACGTGGGGAGCGGTCCCGGGACGATCACCGTCGATCTCGCCCGGCGGGTGTCTCCGGGGCGGGTCGTCGGGCTCGACGCCTCCGAGGACGTCGTCGCTCAGGCAACGGCCCTCGCCGAGGCGGAAGGCGTGCGCAACGTCGAGTTCACCGCGGGCAACGCCTACGCCCTGGACTTCCCGGACGACTCCTTCGACATCGTGCATGCGCACCAGGTCCTCCAGCACCTCGCCGATCCCGTCGCGGCCCTGCGCGAGATGCGGAGGGTGACCCGGCCCGGTGGCATCGTGGCCGCTCGCGACGTCATCTACCTGTCCGCGTCCTGGTTCCCCCTTCTCCCCGGGCTCGAGGAGTGGATGCGGATCTACCAGGGTGTGGCTCGTTCCAACGGCGGCGATCCGAACGCGGGGCGTGCGCTCAAGGCGCTCGCGCGTCGCGCCGGGTTCGTGGACGTCGAGAGCACGGCGTCGATCTGGTGCTTCTCGTCGCGCGAGGACCGCGAGTGGTGGGGCGGCGCCTGGGCGGAACGCGCCGTCGCGTCGAGCTTCGCTCCGCAGTCGATCGAGGCCGGAGTCGCGAGCCGCGAGGACCTCGAGTCGGTGTCGCATGCGTGGACCGCGTGGGTGGAGGACGAGGACGCTTGGTTCTCGATGCCGCACGGCGAGATCATCGCGCGCGTCTGACGCTGCCGCGGGACCGCCTCACCGTGTGCGGGGGTGGGTCCTCACCAGTCGTCGGAGGACCGCTCCGGTTCGTCTGAGACCGTGCGGGTGCCCTCGAGAGTGACGGACGTTCCGTCGTCGAGGGTGGCGATCGGACGGCCCTCGAGCCAGGTCAGCGTCCACGTCGCCCCGGCGGCGGCATCCCCGAGCGCGAGCTCGGCCTCGGACAGGGGCTGCCGCAGGGCGTCCGGCACCGCCGCCGGAGGCGGGGATCCGACGGTCCACCGGGTCCCGAGTCTCACGCCGTTGCCTCCGTCCCGGCGCTCGCGGCGGAACGTCTCGTCGATGCGGGCATCTCGTAGGTCACCCACGTCGTCCGCGTCGCCACCCGGTCGTAGACCCGCTGCGCCGTCGCATTGTCCTCGGCGGTGATCCACGAGACGCCCGAACGACCCTCGGCGAGCGCCAGCTCCCGGAGATGGGTGAGGAGCGCGGTGGCGAGGCCCCGACCCCGCGCCGCCTCGGCGACGAACAGGTCATCGAGGTACAGCGCCGTCGTACCCTCGAGGGGCTGGGCGATGGTGCGGACGTGAGCGAGGCCGACCAGGTCGCCGTTGTCCGCCTCCGCGACGAATGCCCGGAGGCCGTGGTCTCCGTTCGTGACCCACTGCCACGTCTGGACCGCTCGCTCGTCGGTGAGGGGAGAGTTGTAGAACGCGGCGTACCCCTCGAACAGCGTGAGCCACGGGAAGAAGTCCTCCGAGCGGACCGGCCGGATCGTCGTCGTGACGTCGCCGCTCATGATGCGGCCGGCTCGAGTTCGACGCGGGTCACCGCGAGCTCCCCGCCCTCGGCGATGGCGAGCTCCGCGATGCGTCCGACGGCCCGGAGGTCGTCGGCGACGGAGCGCAGCAGGGCGACGGACTCGGCGGGGGCCTCGATCGACGCGGAGGAGACGGGGGTCTTCTGCGACGCCTTCGCGTCGGTCTTCGCCCGCCGGATCGAGGTGAGCGCGAGGCTCGTGAGCGTCAGGAGTTCCGGATCGCCCGACTCCGCGACGGCGAGCTCGTCGACCGTCGGCCACGCGGCGGTGTGGATCGACGCATCGTGCCACCACGACCACGCCTCCTCCGTGGCGAACGGGATCACCGGGGCGAAGAGGCGCAGCAGCGTGTCGAGCGCGAGTCGCAGCGCGGCCGCGGCGGAGGCCTGACCGGCGGTGCCCTCCGCGTAGGCCCGCTCCTTCACGAGCTCCAGGTAGTCGTCGCAGAAGGTCCAGAAGAAGCTCTCGGTGATCTCGAGCGCCCGGGCGTGGTCGTACGAGGCGAGCGCGCGGCTCGCCTCCGCCACGACGGCACGGAGGGTCGCGAGCATGCTGAGATCGACGGGCTCCGTGACCGCGGCGTCGGCGGCCGCGGGGAACGACAGGATGAACTTCGACGCGTTCAGCACCTTGATGGCCAGGCGGCGACCGATCTTCACCTGGGTCGGGTTCTGCGGGTCGAAGCCGGCGTCGGTTCCGAGACGCGCGGACGCCGCCCAGTACCGGACGGCGTCGGAGCCGTGCTGCTGGAGGATCCCGGCGGGCGTGACGACGTTGCCCTTCGACTTCGACATCTTCTTGCGGTCGGGGTCGAGGATCCAGCCGGACAGGCCGGCGTGGTCCCACGGCTTGCGGTCGAACTCGAGAGTCGACCGCAGCATCGTGGAGAAGAGCCACGTCCGGATGATGTCCTGACCCTGCGGTCGGAGCGAGAAGGGGAAGACGGCGTTCCAGAGCTCGGGGTCCGTGTCCCACTTGCCCGCCAGCTGAGGGGTGAGCGAGGACGTCGCCCACGTGTCCATGACGTCCACCTCGCCGACGAAGCCTCCCGCGACGCCGCGCTGCGACTCGTCGTAGCCGGCGGGTACGTCGCTCGACGGGTCGACGGGAAGCGCGTCGGCTGAGGGCGCGATGGGGGAGTCGTACACGACGTTCCCCTCGGCGTCGAGCGGGTACCAGAGCGGGATCGGCACGCCGAAGAAGCGCTGCCGCGAGATCAGCCAGTCACCGCTCAGCCCGTTCACCCAGTTCTCGTAGCGCACGCGCATGAAGTCGGGGTGCCACTCGAGCTCACGGCCGAGTTCCAGCAGCCGGGACTTGAGGTCCTCGTCGCGGGCGCCGTTGCGGATGTACCACTGTCGCGTCGAGACGATCTCGAGGGGGCGGTCGCCCTTCTCGAAGAACTTGACGGGGTGGGTGATGTTGCGCGGCTCGCCGATGAGGTCGCCGGACGCGCGCAGCTGCTCCACGACCGCCTGCTTCGCGCTGAACACGGTCTTGCCGGCGAGTCCGGCCCACGCCTCCAGTGCAGCGTCCTCGACGATCACGTCGGGGGCGTCGGCGACGATGCGGCCGTCCCGGCCGACGATGGTGCGGTTCGGGAGGTCGAGCTCGCGCCACCACACGACGTCCGTGACGTCGCCGAAGGTGCAGACCATCGCGATGCCGGTGCCCTTGTCCGGCTGCGCGAGGTGGTGGGCGAGCACCGGCACCTCGACGTCGAAGAGCGGGGTGCGCACGGTCGTGCCGAAGTAGGGCTGGT
>CAKTZW010000261.1 GCA_934636065.1 uncultured Labedella sp. | reverse complement strand
ATGTCGACCAGATAGGTGCTGCGCGTCGCCAGCAGCCGCCAGCGCCGGCCGCCTCGCACCACATCCGCCACACATAGATCCTCGCCGCACCGCGCGCCGGCGATGCTGTCCAGCGCTGGCGCCTCACCGACCCGAACGTGTCGAAGATGACCTACACGCTCTACAAGTCGTCGAACCCCGCGGCCGACGAGCTCGACGACTCCTCCGGAACGGTCTCCCTCATGACCCTCCACACGGCCAAGGGCCTGGAGTTCGACGCCGTCTTCCTGACCGGGGTCGAGGAGGACCTGCTCCCGCACCGCATGTCGGCGACCGAGCCGGGCGGACCGGCGGAGGAACGCCGGCTCTTCTACGTCGGCATCACCCGGGCGCGGAAGAAGCTGCACCTGTCCCTCGCGATGTCACGAGCGCAGTACGGCGAGACCGCCGTCGCGATGCCGAGCCGCTACCTGCAGGAGATCCCCGGCGAACTCATCGAGTGGCGGCAGTCACCGGGTGCCGCGAACTCCCGCGGCGGCACGCAGTCGCGTGCGCTCAACGGACCGCGGGGGTGGAAGGGGCCGAACAACGACCGCGACGGCGGATTCGCCCTTCCGAAGGCCGAGAAGAAGGTGTGGCCGAACGCCGTCACGGGCACCGTCCGCGACAACGGCGACCTCGAGCTCGCCGCGGGAGACCGCATCCGTCACACGGACTTCGGCGATGGTCGCGTGCTCGCTGTCACGGGAGAGGGCACCAAGCGGGTCGCTCACGTCGCGTTCGATTCCGCCGGCCAGAAGAAGCTCCTCATCAAGATCGCGCCGATCGAGAAGATCTGACCCGGGCGGGTGATGCACTCGTCGCCCGTCGCCCCGAGCGCGTCGGGCTCGCCTCAGCGCCGGCGTGAGCGATGCCGCCGGAGTGAGCGGAGCGCCGGAGCGTGCCGCAGCGCCGGGGGAAGCAGCGGCCACACGCGTCGAGTGACGGCCATGAGCGCGTCGAAGAGCGCCTGCCGCCCCGATCCCCACGGCAGCGCGAACGCCGACCGCATCCGATCGTCGAGCAGCCCGGCGGTCAGGAGTCGCGCGAGCGGCATCGCGACGCGCAGCCAGAGCGGTGCACCCGGCGCGCTCGGGTGCAGCAGGTCGTGCGCGACCCGACGCGCGTCGTCGCCGACGTCGAGCGTGGCGAGTCGAGCGTCCCACCAGTCGCGGAAGTCGGCCGTCGTGGCCGGCCAGAGGTCCAGAGGCATACCGAGCGCCGTCCCCAGCACGGCATACTCGCGGTACACCGCCTCGGCCTCGCTCGGCGCGAGAGGCGGCAGCACCCGTTCGTGGATGGCCATCGCCGAGTCGTACAGCGTCGCCGCCACCCAGAGCTGGAGCGCGGCGTCGTCGGCGGAGTACGGAAGGGTGTCGCCCGGACGCGACCGCACCGGCGCGTGCGCGCGGTCGACGTGGCGCCGAGCCGCCGCGCGTTCCGCCGCCGTGCCGTACACCACGAGGTAGATGTAGTCGAGCGTCCCGGCGAGGCGCCGGAGCGGGTCGGCGACGAAGTCGCTGTGGCGGGCGACGCCTCGGGCGACCGCGGGATCGGCGAGCTGCAGGAGGATGGCTCGGCCGCCGGCGGCCACGAGCACCGCCTCGGCCGCGACGGCCCTGATCCCTGTCCGATGCGCCACACGACAACGATACGGACGGGCGCAACCCTCCGGCTGCGGGCGGGAGGCGCCGTGCGACCGGAGTAGAGTGGGACGCGGCTTTTTCCCCCGGTTCGCGACCCGTTCCGGGAGGGGGCCGCACCGTCACGACACAATGCATCGACGCGGATAGGAACATCACGTGGACCTTTACGAGTACCAGGCCCGAGATCTCTTCGAGAAGTACGAGGTGCCGGTGCTCCCGGGCATCGTCGCGACCACGCCGGAGGAGGTGCGCGCCGCGGCCGAGAAGCTCGGCGGCGTCGTCGTCGTGAAGGCCCAGGTCAAGGTCGGCGGTCGCGGCAAGGCCGGCGGCGTGAAGGTCGTGAAGAACCCGGACGAGGTGGAAGAGGCGGCGAAGGCGATCCTCGGTCTCGACATCAAGGGCCATACCGTCCGGACCGTCATGGTCGCCGCCGGTGCACGCATCGCTCAGGAGTTCTACTTCTCCGTCCTGCTCGACCGGGCGAACCGCTCGTACCTGTCGCTCACGAGCGTCGAGGGCGGTATGGAGATCGAGCAGCTCGCCGTCGAGAAGCCCGAGGCGCTCGCCCGCATCGAGGTCGACCCGATCACGGGCATCGACGAGGCGAAGGCGAAGGAGATCGCCGTCGCGGCGAACTTCCCGGCCGAGCTCGTCGACAAGGTCGCCGACGTCTTCGTGAGGCTCTACGCCGTGTACACGGGTGAGGACGCCACGCTCGTCGAGGTCAACCCGCTCGTCCTCACGGAGGACGGCGAGATCATCGCGCTCGACGGCAAGGTCTCGCTCGACGAGAACGCCGAGTTCCGTCACCCCGAGCACGACGAGCTCAAGGACACGGCGGCGGAGGACCCCCTCGAGCTCAAGGCGAAGGAGAACGACCTCAACTACGTCAAGCTCGACGGGCAGGTCGGGATCATCGGCAACGGCGCCGGACTCGTCATGTCGACGCTCGACGTCGTCGCCTACGCCGGCGAGGCCCACGGCGGCGTCACGCCCGCGAACTTCCTCGACATCGGAGGCGGAGCGTCCGCCGAGGTCATGGCGGCGGGACTCGACGTCATCCTCGGCGACGAGCAGGTCAAGAGCGTCTTCGTCAACGTCTTCGGCGGCATCACCGCGTGCGACGCCGTCGCGAACGGCATCGTGAAGGCCCTCGAGATCATCGGGGACGGCGCCACGAAGCCCCTCGTCGTCCGCCTCGACGGCAACAACGTCGACGAGGGCCGTCGCATCCTGCGGGAGGCGAACCACCCGCTCGTGACGCTCGCCGCCACCATGGACGAGGGCGCCGCCAAGGCCGCCGAACTGGCCAACGCGTAACCGGACGACCACCACAGAAGGATTCAGAAGAACATGTCGATCTTCCTCAACAAGGACTCCAAGGTCATCGTCCAGGGCATCACCGGTGGCGAAGGCTCCAAGCACACGGCCCTCATGCTCAAGGCGGGCACGCAGATCGTCGGCGGCGTGAACGCGCGCAAGGCCGGAACGACCGTCACCCACGGCGACGTCGAACTGCCGGTCTTCGGCACTGTCGTCGAGGCCATCGAGAAGACGGGCGCGGACGTGTCCATCGCCTTCGTCCCGCCGGCGTTCGCGAAGGACGCGGCGATCGAGGCCATCGATGCGGGCATCCCCCTCCTCGTCATCATCACCGAGGGCATCCCGGTCGGCGACTCGGCCGAGCTGTGGGCGTACGCGAAGCAGAAGGGCGGCACGACCCGCATCATCGGGCCGAACTGCCCCGGCATCATCACGCCGGGGGAGTCGCTCGTCGGCATCACGCCCGCGACGATCGCGGGGAAGGGTCCCATCGGACTCGTGTCCAAGTCCGGCACGCTCACCTACCAGATGATGTACGAGCTGCGCGAGATCGGTTTCTCCACGGCGATCGGGATCGGAGGCGACCCGATCATCGGGACCACCCACATCGACGCCCTCGCGGCCTTCGAGGCGGACCCCGAGACGAAGGCCATCGTCATGATCGGCGAGATCGGCGGAGACGCCGAGGAACGCGCGGCCGACTTCATCAAGGCCAACGTCACGAAGCCCGTCGTCGGCTACGTCGCGGGCTTCACGGCGCCGGAGGGCAAGACCATGGGCCACGCCGGCGCGATCGTCTCCGGCTCCGCCGGCACGGCGCAGGCGAAGAAGGAGGCCCTCGAGGCCGCCGGGGTCAAGGTCGGCAAGACGCCGTCCGAGACCGCAGACCTCATGCGCGAGATCATCGCCGGTCTCTGACCGCAGGCTCATGACGCCCCCGCCCGGATCCGTCCGGGCGGGGGCGTCGGTCGTGTGCGCCGATCCCCCCTCGGTCTTGCGGCACGGTCGGGGCGCCGCCCATCGCCCGTCCGCATCGCCGGGTAGGCTCGCCGAGCAATGAATCGAACCACCGTCGCGCTGCTCGCCGCCCTCGAGGCCTTCGTCGTCGTCGCGATCGGCATCGCCGTTGCGCTCGTCCCCGCCACGCTGCTGTGGGCGGTCCAATACGGTTTCGCCGTCGACTGGATCGTGTTCTGGCGCGCGGCCGTCGACATCTGGCTCCTCGGACACGGCACCGACCTCACGGTCGCCCTCGACGCGGCCACCGTCGCGCGACTCGGCGTCCTCGAGGCCGGCGACCCCTTCACGGTCTCGCTCGCAC
>CAKTZW010000260.1 GCA_934636065.1 uncultured Labedella sp. | reverse complement strand
AGTTCATGCTCTCCGGACCCGTCGTCGCGCTGCGCGTCGCCGGCAACCGCGTCATCGAGGGCTTCCGGGCCCTCGCCGGCACGACGGATCCGACGACCGCTGCTCCCGGCACGATCCGCGGCGACTTCGGTCGCGATTGGGGTCTCGCCGTGCAGCAGAACCTCGTCCACGGCTCCGACAGCCCGGAGTCGGCCGAGCGGGAGCTCGGTCTCTGGTTCGCGGCCTGACGCGGCGGACCCTGGCGCGACGGCGACGGCCCGCATCCTGATCGGATGCGGGCCGTCGTTCGTTCGGCCTCAGCAGCCGGGGCCGCCGGGGTCGGACGCGCAGTCGCCGTCCACGAGGACCGTCTTCGCCGAGACGACGGTCGCGTCGATCGCCGAGGTCGCGGTGACGGTGCCGTCGACGGTGATCCACGGTCCGTCCGCGAACCGGTACGCGACGGCGTAGTCCACCTGCAGCGCGACCGTGACGCTGCCGCGTTCCGAGAAGACGTGGGACGTCGGGGTCTCGGCGAAGCGGCGCAGGCCGAGCTGCTCCCATGTGCGCCCCGCTGTCGCGAACGTGTGGGTGCTGCCGTCGCCCCAGTCCCAGGTGTAGTCGACCGGCGAAAAGCGGACCTCCACCGGCCTGCCCAACAGGGTGCCCTGCCGGTCGTTCACTGTCGCCCCCGCGATGAAGTTCGCCGGGAGCCCGCGCACGATCCAGCCGGCGGGCTCCATCCGGATCGACGGGGTCGCCGGTGTAAAGGCGGCCAGGTCCGAGAGAGTGACGGCTCGAGCCGCTCCTCCATCCGTCCCGCAGGGCTCAGCGGCGCACCCGTCGAGCGTGTCCCGGATCAGCCGCGGATTGCCGCCCAGCCCATCCCCACCCGGAGCCGGCACGCTCGACCCCGGACCGGCCGCGCCCCCACCGCTGTCGCCGTCGGCATCACCCTCAGAGCCGTCCGACTGGGGCGATCCATCCTGGGCTTCGAGGTCGACGGACGAGCCTCGGTTCACACTTCCCACACATGTCCCCAGATTTGATTGGGTCGGGGAGCACGTTGTTGCCGCTGGTGCCGAAAGAAGTAGAGGGCCGAGAAGCAGATGGAAGCTCACAGTGAGCACTATGGAAGATCGCACAATTCGTCCTCGGTCACTCGCTCAAAGCTGTCAATGCGGAGCTCCCCGGCGGAATCCGTCACGAACCCGACGGAGACCCGGAATCGTTCGGGTCGTTCGGACGGCGTGACATCGTCGCCTGATCGGTCGACAATTCGAACGCGCGAAACGTCGCGGCACAGCCCAAGCTCGATCTCGGTGGATGTCGATCGAAGCACCGTGACCGAGTCGAATGAGGTCGAGCCTTCCGTTCGACGATCCCCACGAGTGAACTCATCTTCGCTAGACGCGAACGCCTCGAAGAAATCGTCCGTGCTGATGTCACGGAGCGATCGGAAGTCACCGTCCCCAGCAGCGAGAATCGCGTCGAGAGCGGCGCTATACCGTGTGTACACATCGATTGCTTCCCCCAGGAGTGGTTCGGCTGACTCAGACGGAGGAGAAGAAGTCCTCCGTTCGAGCGGGTTTGCAGTGCAGCCACTCGTCGACAGCAGCGCGCCGAGTGAGAGTGCCAATAGTCCTCGCCACAATCGGCCACCCTGTCTCGTCCCCACGGCGGATCACCCTAGGGGAACGGACAAATCCCGCGTCGGCGCTGTCCACACTCGGTTCCACCCTCAGCAGCCGGGACCGCCGGGGTCGGATGCGCAGTCACCGTCCACGAGGACTGTCTTCGCCGAGACGACGGTCGCGTCGATCGTCGAGGTCGCCGTGACGGTGCCGTCGACGGTGATCCACGCGGAGGACTCGACACTGACGGCCACGTTGTACGCGACCGCCAGCTCCACCGTCACGGGACCGCGGTCCAAGTAGACGTGGGATGTCGCCGTCTCGCTGAAGCGCGGAACCCCGAGTTCCGACCACGTGGCCCCGGGAGTACCGAGGGTGTCCTCGGCGCCGTCACCCCATCGCCACGTGTAGCCGGACGCGGTGAAGCGCACCGAGACGGGCCGACCGAAGAGGATGCCGTTCTGGACGCCCGACGGCGCCTCTGCCACGAAGTTCGCCGGTAGTCCGCGCGCCATCCACCCCTCGGGCTCCATACGGATACGGGGCGAATCGGGGGAGAAGCTCGCCAAATCGCTCAGCGTGATGGCCGGGCCGCCGGCATCACTGTCAGGCGTGGAGGGAGGACCCGCGCTGTACAGGTCCCGGCACTCGGTGCCCCAGAAGCACCGCGCCGAATCGGGAGTGGGTAGATCGTTGCCGGGCTGCATCTCCTCCCCACCCGCATCGCCCGGGTCCTGTGCGGGCGAGCTGCCCGTCGACTCGGTGCTCCCCACTTCGACGGACGATGGCCCGACGCCGACTCCGACACCGTGACCAGCCCCGACATCCCCGAGGTCAGAACCAGTATGAGATACTGACCCGCCGATCGCAACTGGCAGAGCGGCGAGAAGAGCAGTCACGTGCAGTAGCCATCTTCGTTCCATTGATCCACTTTCGTAACGAGTAGCCGGCGTTCCGGTGAGTTGTCGACCGTGAAGTAGACGACCAAGGGGATGAGCGTGTCCCGTCCGCTTCCGCCGACAGGCTCGCCGTTTCGGTCTACTTCACTGGTACGCGAAATGTCACGGCACACAACGAGCGCGACATCTCCATATCCACCCCAGTCCTCGGGTTCGACCAGTTTCTCTTCACCGAAAGACGACGCCCCAACCGTCCGCGTGCCGTTCTTCGTGACCCCGTCGACGTCCTCTTCGACGAGAACATCGAAGTACTCCGGTGTGACGATCGATTCGAATGCCGTGATGGGCGTCGACCCTGCCAGGTAACCGTCGAGGACGGCGTTGAAGTTGGTGAACGCATTCACGGCATCCGTGAGCGACGGGGAGGGCTCTGCGGTGGGCGCACGCGTCGGGGGCTTGGCCTGGTCCATACAGCCGACGGTGGCGTACGAGAGAAGTGCGATGCTCAGGACCGCAGCAATTTTCCGCCGACTCTTCGATCCCCGCACCCCTGCAACGTAGAAGAGCGGGACTTTTCCGCGCTCTCGCTCTCCACAGGAGATGTCGTCAGAGGTTGCCGAGGAGGTCGAGGCGGAGTTGAGCGAGGACGGCGACGATGACGAAGCACAAGACGGTCGCGAGCGGCACCCAGCGCATCATGACGCGACCGGACCGTCGGACGGCCCGGCCGACGGGGAGCGCGCCCTCGGCGAGGACGAACGCGGTCACGGCGAGGAAGGCCGGGATCGTGACGGACCAGGTCACCATGCACCACGGGCACAGCGTTCCGAGCACGAAGATGCTCTGCGAGATCAGCCACACGACGAACGAGATCGCGCCCAGGAAACCGAGCCAGAACAGGACCCAGAACCACCGCGCGAACCGCGCTCCGGACAGAAGCGCGACGCCGACGACGATGGGAGCGATCCACGCCGCGAGCCCGATGATGGGGTTGGGGAAACCGAAGATCGCGCCCTGCGCCGAGTCGAGGTTCTTCGTGCATTGGACGAGTGAGCTGAAGTCGCAACTGGCCGCGCTGCCCGGGTTCCGGAGGCCCTCGAACTTCTCCATGGTGAGGGAGAATGCGGCCCACCAGCCGACGATCCCGGCGACGATGAGGAGGACGGCGAAGGCGACCGGACGGCGCGCCGGAGAACTCGGGATCACGCCCCGATTATGTCACCGACACATCCGAGGCCGGGGGCGGCGCACGTGCGCGAGAGCCGAGCCGTGCGATAATGACGACAGACGAGTTCGAACCCGCGCGTCGGACGCCGTCGTCACGGTTTTTCAGGCAACTGCCTGAAGTCAGTCGGTCACGAAGGCCGGCGGTGCGCGACCAGAGTGAGCCAGAGAGCCACACCGGTCGCCATGGATACAGGATTCGCTCGGGACCGCCTCGGCGGGCGCGAGCAGGGAAGATTCCCGGGGCGGGCGCGGCCTACCCGGACGAGGAGTGCACCAGCGATGGTGGAAGACAACGAACAGTCAGCCGGCGTAGCCGGGAACGGGGCCGACGCGCCCGAGACCACGACGGAGCGCGACGCGCAGCCGACCCGAGAGCCGATGGCCGCCGAGCCGGAGGCGTCGACCGAGGCGGACGGCGCCGGCGCGGCGGCGACCGAGACGGTCGAGGACGCCGACTCCGCGGCGGTCGATTCCGGGACGTCGACCGCGGTCGACGACTCGACGGACCACGGCAACGCGCCGGTCGAGCACGACGCAGTCGAGCATGTCGCGGACGCGGGCGGTGCCGCGACGGACGAC
>CAKTZW010000259.1 GCA_934636065.1 uncultured Labedella sp. | reverse complement strand
CTCGAGAGGCGTCCATGTCGTCCTTCCTCACCTGGCTGAGCACCCTGCCGGCCCTCGCGCAAGTCCCGGTCATCATCGCGGCGTTCCTCGCCCTGATCGGCATCCTCATCTTCTTCATCGAGATCGCGCCGCGTCGCGGTCGCGTCTACACGATCCTGCGGCTCGCCGCGTGCATCCTCATCCCGCTCGGCATCCTCGCCGCGCTGGAGTCCTACACGATCGCGATCATCGCGGCCGGGGTGCTCGGCCTCCTGTTCTTCTGGTTCGACTACCGCTCGTCCGCCGGCGCCGGATACCTCTTCCAGCTGTTCGGGTTCCTCGCTCCCGCGATCGTCCTGCTCGCGATCGGACTCGTCGTCCCGACCATCCAGACCACGATCCAGGCCTTCCAGAACGCCCGCGGCGACAGCTTCGTCGGTCTCGACAACTTCGTCTGGATCTTCACGCAGCCCCAGGCCGTCCGGACCGTGCTCAACACCATCATCTGGGTCCTCATCGCGCCGATCGTCTCCACGATCGCCGGTCTTGCCTACGCCGTCTTCATCGACAAGTCCCGCGGTGAGAAGTACTTCAAGATCCTCGTCTTCATGCCGATGGCCATCTCGTTCGTCGGTGCGTCGATCATCTGGCGCTTCGTCTACACGGCCCGTCCCGCCGACCAGGAGCAGATCGGTCTGCTCAACCAGATCGTGGTGTGGTTCGGCGGCCAGCCGGTGACCTTCCTGTCGGCGGACCCGTGGAACACCATCGCGCTCATCGTCGTGCTCATCTGGGTGCAGACCGGGTTCGCCATGGTCGTCCTCTCCGCGGCGATCAAGGGCGTGCCGGCCGAGCAGATGGAGGCGGCGGAGCTGGACGGCACCAACGCCTGGCAGCGCTTCATCAACGTGACCGTTCCCGGCATCCGCTCGTCGCTCGTCGTCGTGCTGACGACGATCTCGATCGCCTCGCTCAAGGTCTTCGACATCGTCCGGACGATGACGGCCGGCGCGAACAACACGTCCGTCATCGCGAACGAGATGTACACCCAGTTCAAGAACTTCGAGCAGGGACGGTCCGCGGCGTTCGCCGTCGTCCTGTTCCTGCTCGTGCTGCCGATCGTCGTCTACAACGCCCGGCAGATCAAGAAGCAGAGGGAGATCCGCTGATGAGTGCAGTCGCCCCCGTCGAGCTGCCCGTCGACGAGCAGCAGAAGAAGACGCTGGCGCGCGGCGAGCGCCGCGCGGAGCTGGGCTTCGCCAAGGGAACCAAGCGTCGACTGTCGTCGCGCTGGGCCACCGCGGCCGCCCTCGTGATCGCCGTGCTCTGGACGATTCCGACGTTCGGACTGTTCGTGTCGTCCTTCCGCCCCGCGAACGAGGTGCGCACCACAGGGTGGTGGACCATCTTCAGCAACTGGGGCTTCACGATCGACAACTACACGACGGTCCTGCAGTCGGGGAACAGCCAGCTCGACCTGGCCGGGGCGTTCATCAACTCGATCGCGATCACGCTGCCGGCGACGGCCATCCCGCTCGTCATCGCATCGCTCGCGGCGTACGCCTTCGCATGGATGGACTTCCGGGGCAAGAACACCCTGTTCATCGCGGTGTTCGCGCTGCAGATCGTGCCGATCCAGATGGCCCTCGTCCCGCTCCTGCAGCTCTTCTCGCGGGGTGAGATCTTCGGCTTCCCGGTGATCGCGGCGTTCGGCCAGGCCGGCTACGCGCAGGTGTGGATCGCTCACTCGATCTTCGCGCTGCCGCTCGCGATCTTCCTGCTCCACAACTTCATCGCGGAGATCCCCGGTGAGGTCATCGAGGCGGCGCGCGTCGACGGCGCGGGGCACGGACAGATCTTCTTCCGGATCGTCCTGCCGCTCACGATGCCGGCGATCGCGTCCTTCGCGATCTTCCAGTTCCTGTGGGTCTGGAACGACCTGCTCGTGGCGTTGATCTTCGCGGACGGCTCCGTCGCCCCGATGACCAAGCTGCTCGCCGAGATCACGGGAAGCCGTGGTCAGGACTGGCACCTGCTCACGGCGGGCGCGTTCATCTCCATTCTGATCCCGCTCATCGTGTTCTTCAGCCTGCAGCGGTACTTCGTGCGCGGGCTGCTCGCGGGATCGACGAAGGGCTAGCGCCTGGGGCGGAGGGCGACCCGACGGTCGGCCTCCGCCCGGTGGGGGAGACTCCCGAGCAACGGCGGCGGACAACGGAGTCCGCCGCCGTTCGTCGTCTCCGCGTCGGTTCGTCGTCTCCCCGGGTGCGAGGCTCACGGGGCCCGCGTCCGCCCTCGGCGCAACGGGCCGGTCCGCTCCCGGGGCCGCCGTAGGGTGAGGGAATGAGTATGCGGGGCGGTGGCCATCGTGCCCGGGTGAGTGCGAGCGACGAGTCGATGCAGCGGGCGCTCAACGCGGAGGCTCCGAAGATCCCGGGGCTCGTCCGGCGCATCGCCGGCCTCTTCCGGCCCTACCGCACCCAGCTCGTCGTCACGGCGGTGCTCGTGGTGACGGCCGCGGCTCTCTCCGTCGTGCCGCCCCTCCTCGTCGAGCAGGCCTTCGACGTCGGCCTGTTCCCGTCGTCGGGAGGCCCGGATCTCGGGGCGCTCACACGCATCGTGATCATCATGATCGTCGTCTTCGTCGTCACGAGCGGACTCGGCGTGTGGCAGAGCCACCTCACCGCGACGGTGGGCAACCGCGTCATGGGGGCGCTGCGCGTCGAGCTGTTCACCAAGCTGCAGTCGATGGAACTGAGCTTCTTCACCCACACGAAGACGGGTGTCATCCAATCGCGCCTCCAGAACGACGTCGGCGGGGTCGCGAGCGTGCTCACGAACACCGTCTCGAGCGTGCTCGGGAACACGGTCAACGTGCTTGCGGCCGTCGTCGCGATGGTGCTGATCGACTGGCGGCTCACCGTCGTGGCGCTCGTGCTCATGCCGGTGCTCGTCGCCGCGCAACGCCGCGTCGGACAGGTGCGCGCGCGCATCGCCACGCAGACGCAGGAGTCGCTCTCCGACATGACCGCGATCACCCAGGAGACGCTCGGGGTGTCCGGGATCCTCCTGTCGAAGAGCTTCAATCGGCAGCGGAGCGAGATCGAGCGCTACAGCGTCGCGAACGAGACCCAGATCACGCTGCAGGTCCGTCAGGCGATGAGCGGGCAGTGGTTCTTCGCGACGGTCAACATCTTCCTCTCGTCGATCCCGGCGATTGTCTACCTCGTGGCGGGCTGGTTGCTCGTCGGCGGCAACGAGGGGGTGACCGCGGGCACGATCGTGGCGTTCACCACGGTGCAGTCGCGGCTGCTCTTCCCGCTCATGGCGCTCATGCGGGTCGGCCTCGACGTGCAGACGTCGGGGGCGCTCTTCGCGCGCATCTTCGAGTATCTCGATCTGCAGCCACGCGTGACGGACAAGCCCGACGCCATCACGGTCGAGCAGGCGCCCGGTCCGCTCGGCCTCGTGGAGTTCGAGGACGTCTCCTTCCGCTACCCGGACGCCGCGCCCGACTCGCGTCCGACACTCGACGGCGTCTCGTTCCGCATCGAGCCGGGACAGTTCGCGGCCTTCGTCGGTCCGAGCGGCGCGGGCAAGACGACGGTGTCCTACCTCGTCCCGCGCTTCTACGACGCCGAGAGCGGCCGCGTCGCCTTCGCGGGAGCGGACGTGCGTGACCTCACGCAGGACTCGCTCGTGTCGCACATCGGCATCGTCAGCCAGGAGACCTCTCTCTTCCACGCGTCGATCGCCGAGAACCTGCGCTACGCCCGGCCGGACGCGACGGACGAGGAACTGCGGACCGCGGCGATCGCGGCGAACATCCACCAGACCATCGAGTCCTTCCCGGACGGGTACGACACCGTCGTCGGCGAGCGCGGCTATCGGCTCTCCGGCGGTGAGAAGCAGCGGATCGCGATCGCGCGCGTGCTGCTCAAGGACCCGGCGGTGCTCGTGCTCGACGAGGCGACGAGCGCCCTCGACTCGATCTCGGAGCGGGTCGTGCAGCACGCGCTCGAGGCGGCGTCGGCCGGGCGCACGACGATCGCCATCGCCCACCGGCTCTCGACGATCGTCGACGCCGACGTCATCATGGTCGTGGACGCGGGTCGCATCGTGGAACGGGGCACCCACGCCGAGTTGCTGGCGCTCGGCGGGATCTACGCCCGCATGCACGCGGAGCAGCGCACGGGCGCGCTCTGAGCTGCCGCCCGTCAGAGGTCGTCGGTCGCGCCGCGCTCCGCGAGCATCGACTCCATGAGCTCGATCTCCGACTCCTGACTTGCGACGACGCCCGTCGCGAACCGCGTGACCGTCTCGTTCGTGCTCCGGTCGAGCAG
>CAKTZW010000258.1 GCA_934636065.1 uncultured Labedella sp. | reverse complement strand
GCGCCGATCGCACTCGTGAGCACGCCGGCCGACAGCGCGATGCGCCTCCCGGCGCGCACCGCCACCCGGGCCAGCGGGACCGCGGCGATCGCGGCGCCGAGCGTGAGGAAGGTCGACGCGAGGCCCGACAGCGCCTCGTCCCCGGTCACGTCGGCCGCGAGGAGAGCGCCGAGCGAGATGGTGGCGCCCGCCGACACTCCCCCGAGGATCTGCCCCGCGACGAGCACGGAGACGATGCGGAGACGGACCCTGTCGACGGAGCCGTCCTCCGTCGTCACGTGCGTGCGGCCGCGACGGGGTTCGAGAGCGAACCGACCCCCGATACCGTGACCTCGACGGTGTCCCCGGCCACGATCGGGCCGACCCCGGCCGGGGTGCCGGTCAGGATGATGTCGCCCGGCAACAGGGTGAAGACCGACGACGCGTAGGCGACGATCGCCTCGACCCCGTGCACCATGTCGGTCAGGGGGGCCGACTGCTTCACCTCGCCGTTCACGGTCGTCGTGATCGTCGCGCTCGACACGTCGAGCTCGGTCTCCACGACGGGACCGACGGGGCAGAAGGTGTCGAAGCCCTTCGCTCGCGCCCACTGGCCGTCCGAGCGCTGCAGGTCGCGGGCGGTGACGTCGTTCGCGACGGTGTAGCCGAAGACGACCTCCGACACCCGCTCGGGCGCGACGTTCTTCGCGATGCTGCCGATCACGATCGCGAGCTCGCCCTCGAACTCGACCTGCGAGGACTGCCGCGGCGTCACGATCGTGTCACCGGGGCCGATGACGGAGGTGTTGGGCTTGAGGAACAGGAGCGGTTCGGCCGGCGGTGCGTCGCCGCCCATCTCCGTCACGTGGTCCACGTAGTTCTTGCCCACGGCGACGACCTTGGACCGCGGGATCGACGGCGCGAGCAGAGTCGCCTCCGCGACCGGCACCCGCTCCCCCGTCGTGTCGAAGCCCTGGAACATCGGGTCACCGGAGAGCACGACGAGGTCGTCGCCGTCGAGGATGCCGAACTGGATGCCTTCGGCGGAGCGGAATCGCGCGATCTTCATTCGTCCAAGCCTAGGCGTCGAGTCGGGTGAGCCATCCGTGGCGATCCGCGACGCGGCCGTACTGGATGTCCGTCAGCTCCGCTCGGAGCGACATCGTCAGCTCTCCGGCGGGAGCGGTCGCGTCGCCGACCGAGAAGTCCGCGGCCTTGAGCTCGCCGATCGGCGTGATCACGGCGGCGGTGCCGCACGCGAAGACCTCGGCGATCTCGCCGGACGCGACTCCCTCTCGCCACTCGTCGATGAGGACCTCGCGCTCCTCGACGATCAGTCCCCGGTCCCGGACGAGCTGGATGATGCTCTC
The DNA here is from genome assembly GCA_934636065.1 of uncultured Labedella sp. Classification (GTDB taxonomy): domain Bacteria; phylum Actinomycetota; class Actinomycetes; order Actinomycetales; family Microbacteriaceae; genus Labedella. The sequence goes on along the minus strand of CAKTZW010000258.1, from coordinate 2,982 downwards.
CCGGGTGACGCCCTCGAGGATCGCGCCCGACAGCTCGGGCGTTACGACACGGCCGTCGCGGTAGACGAGGAAGACGTTCATACCGCCGAGCTCGTCGACACGGGTTCCGGTCTCGGCGTCGAGGAAGAGGACCTGTGCGCACCCGTGCTCCGCGGCCTCGTTCTGCGGCAGGAGCGACGACGCGTAGTTCCCACCCGTCTTCGCGGCGCCCGTGCCGCCCTTCCCGGCTCGCGAGTACTCCGTGGACAGCCAGATGGACACGGGCTTCACGCCGCCCGTGAAGTAGGCGCCGGCGGGGCTCGCGATCACGTAGTACCCGACGCGCTGGGCCGCGCGCACCCCGAGGAAGGACTCGTTCGCGATCATGAACGGCCGGAGGTACAGGCTCTGGTCCGCCCCGGTCGGCACCCACGCTCCGTCGGCCCCGATCATCTCGCGGATGGAGTCGACGAACGCCTCGGTCGGAAGCTCGGGGAGCGCGAGCCGCCGAGCCGATCGCTGCAGTCGCTCGGCGTTCTTCTCCGGTCGGAAGGTCCAGATGGAACCGTCGTCGTGGCGGTAGGCCTTGAGCCCCTCGAAGATCTCCTGGCCGTAGTGGAGGACCGACGCGGCCGGGTCGAGGAGCAGCGGACCGTACGGCTGCACGCGCGCGTCGTGCCAGCCCGCCTCGATCGTCCAGTCGATCGCGACCATGTGGTCGGTGAAGTGCTTCCCGAACCCCGGCTCGGCGAGGATCGCGGCGCGCTCGGCGTCGGAGCGGGGCGAGGGGGCCGGGGTGCGTGCGAACGTCAGCCGGTCCGCGGTCGTCGTGATGGTCATGAGTGGTCCTTGGATGCGTGTGTGGAGGCCGAGAGCGCCGCGGCGATCGCGTCGCCGATCTGGGAGGTGCGGCGCGACGAGCCGTTCCGGTTCGCGATGTCCTCCGTCACCGCCCGGTTCACGGCCGCGGAGGCGGCGTCGAGACCGAGGTGATCGAGGAGGAGCGCGACCGACAGGATCGCCGCCGTCGGGTCCGCCTTCTGGGTGCCCGCGATGTCGGGTGCCGAGCCGTGTACCGGCTCGAACATGCTCGGAGACGTACCGTCCGGGTTGATGTTGCCGGAGGCCGCCAGGCCGATGCCGCCGCTGATCGCGCCGGCCAGATCGGTCAGGATGTCACCGAACAGGTTGTCGGTGACCAGGACGTCGAATCTACCAGGATTCGTGACGAGGAAGATCGTCGCCGCGTCGACGTGGAGATAGTCGACCTCGACGCCGGGGAAATCGGTGGCGACCTCGTCGACAATCCGCTTCCACAGCGAACCGGCGAACGTCAGGACGTTCGTCTTGTGCACGAGGGTCAGGCGTCCCCGCCGGGCGCTCGCCGTGCGGAACGCGTAGCGCACGACGCGCTCGACGCCGTACGCCGTGTTCACGGAGACCTCGTTCGCGATCTCGTGCGCCGTCCCGGTGCGGATGCTGCCGCCGTTGCCGACGTACGGGCCCTCCGTCCCCTCCCGCACCACCACGAAGTCGACCTCGCCGGCGTCGGCGAGCGGGCTCGGGACCCCGGGATAGATCCGCGTGGGGCGCAGGTTCACGTAGTGATCGAGGCTGAAGCGGAGTCGGAGCAGGAGTCCGCGCTCGATGTTCGCTCCGACCAGTCGGGGGTCGCCGGGCACGCCGCCGACGGCCCCGAGCAGGATGGCGTCATGCGAGGCGATCGCCGTGAGGTCCTCGTCGGTGAGGACGTCTCCCGTCTCGAGGTAGCGGGTCGCGCCGAGGCTGAACGTCGTCAGGTCGAACGTCACGTCCTCCGCCGCCGTCGCGGCGTGGAGGACCTTCACGGCCTCGGAGACCACTTCCGGTCCGATCCCGTCTCCGGGGATGACGGCGAGCTTGACGGTGCGCGACATGGGACTCCTGATGGGCGGCGGCGATTCGTTCCAGCCTACTCGCGCGGCCACCGGCGCAGACACGCGCGAGGGCGGTTCACCGCGCGTGCCGGAGCGCCCGACGCGCGATCACGATCGCGGCGACGATCAGTGCCGTGCCGATGCCCGCGGCCGTGCCGACGCCGCTGTCGAATGCGAGTCGCGCGGACTCGAGCAGATCCGCCGCGATCGCGTCCGGCAGCTGCTCCGCGACGGAGACCGCTCCCCCGAGCGTCTCGCCCGCGGCGGCGCGCTGCTCCTCGGAGAGCGAGGGCGGCACGACGACGTTCGCCCGGTACGAGGCGGTGAGGATCGTCCCGAGGATCGCCGTGCCGAGGACGGCTCCGAGCTCGTACGCCGTCTCCGACACGGCCGACGCCGCCCCGGCCTTCTCCGCCGGAGCCGTCGCGATGATGAGTTCGTTCGAGACCGTCTCCGCCGCTCCGATCCCGAGGCCGAGACCGACGAAGACGAGGGCGAGCGCGACGGCCGACAGTCGCCCGCCGGAGACCGCGACGACGCCGTAGGCGAGAGCGGAGATGGTCAGCCCGATCGGGATCACCACGGAGGGTCTGACGCGCTTCGCGATGGGGACGACGACGAGCCCGGCCGCGATCATGACGACGAGTCCGGGCACGAGCACGAGCCCGGACTGAAGGGGAGACAGGCCGAGCACGAGCTGCAGGTGCTGGGAGACGAACAGGAGACCGCCGACGTACGCGGTGACGCTCAGGAGGTTGATCCCCACAGCGCCGCTGAACGCGCCGCGTTCGAAGAGCGCCATGTCGAGCATCGGCGTGCTGCTGCGCCGCTGTCGTCGCACGAACGCGACTCCGGCGAGGACGCCGACCAGGAGCCCCACCGCCGTGTCGACGCCGAAGCCGTGACTCGCGACGCTCTTGATCGCGTAGACCACCGGGAGCGTCGTGACGAGCGACAGGGCGATGCTCACGAGATCGATGCGGCCCGGGTCGGGGTCGCGCGAGTCGGGTACGAGCAACGGGAGGAGCACGACGAGCGGCAACAGCACGGGGACCGCCAGCAGGAAGACCGAGCCCCACCAGTAGTG
>CAKTZW010000257.1 GCA_934636065.1 uncultured Labedella sp. | reverse complement strand
GCGCGCGACGGACGCGCGATCGTGTGGCCGTCGATGGGATCGTCGTCGAGCCCGTCAGCATCGTCGTCGGCGCCGTCCGAATCGTCCTCGGCGGCCTCCGGCAGGGCGTGCGCGCCGTGCCGGGCGGGCGCCTCCCCCTGGTCGGAGCCGGCCGAGCGCTCCGTCGCGGCAGCGGCGGCGCTCGGACCGTCGGTCGCGGTGACCCGCGACGCCCAGACCGATCCGCCGTCGAGGTCGAGTTCGGACAGGCCGGGACCCGCCGCGCCGAGCTCGAGGTCGACAGCCGTCGCGCCGTCGATGTGCCGTTCGGTCCAGCTCGCGAAGCCGCTCGCCTCGACGCTCTCACGGCCCGCGCTCGTCGACACGGTGGCCCGGCCCTCGCCGCGTGCCACGACGCCGACGCCGTCGGCCTCCAGTCGGCCGGGCAGCCAGAAGGCGAGCACGAAGGAGGGCGTGTTCGTGAGACCGGCCGAGGTCAGGACGTCGAGCAGTCCCTGGACCGTGATCCCACCTCGCGCCGCCGTGACGAGAGGCTCGATGCGCTCGCTCGTGGGATCGAGGCGCACGGCGAGAAGGCACCCCGGCGCGGCGACGACGAGCCACTCGGGGTTCGTCGTCGGGCGATAACGGAAAGCGGGCATGGCGTCAGGACCTCACGTTCGGGGAAGCGTCTCTTCGAGCACGCCGAGCGGGCGGTCGTCGTGATAGCCCGGGCTCTGCGGGCCGGTCTCCGTGCTGACGGCGTCGACGACGACGACCGTGACATTGTCGCGAGACCCCTGCCGGATCGCGCGCTCCACGAGCGCTGACGCCGCGTGCTCGGTGCCCGCCTCGAGCTCGCTCACGATCTGCGCCTCGGAGACGTCGCGGGTGAGCCCGTCCGAGCAGATCACGAACGTCTGCCGCCCCGTGACGGGGATGAGCCATACGTCCGGATCGGCGTCGTCCTCGACGCCCACGGCGCGCGTGACGACGTTGCGGTCGGGGTGCGTCGCGGCCTCGGCGCGCGTGATCGTGCCGTCGTCGAGGAGTTCCTGCACGGCCGAGTGGTCGACGGTGACCTGCCGCAGCCCCCGCTCGTCCCGGAGGTAGACGCGGGAATCGCCGATGTTGAAGACCATCCAGTGCAGGTCGATCTGGGTCGAGAGGCTCACGAGGGCCACACCGGCGATCGTGGTTCCCGCGATGCCTCCGCGCGCGCTCCAGGCGCGGACGGCCGAATTGGCGGCGGTGATGGCCGTGAAGATGGCGTCGGGAGCGGTCGGTCGGCCCGGCCGCACGCTCAACGACAGCTGATCGACCATCGCCCGGCTCGCGAGGTCGCCGCGATGGTGCCCGCCGAGCCCGTCGGCGACGGCGAAGACCGGCGCGACGCTGAAGAGGCTGTCCTCGTTGACGGCGCGGATCGGGCCCGTCTCGGTCCTGCCGAACGCGGCGATCGAGATTTCCGAGCGCTCGTCGGCGATCAGGATGCGATTGTCCACGCGCACGTCCCTCCCTCGGTCCGTGACACCTCAGCGGACCCCGTCCGCCACGCTACTCGACTCGGCGCGCGGCCCGCGATGGGGATGGCTGCCCATGAGCCGTGCCGCGTCAGGCGCGCGCGGCCGGACCGGCCTCGAGCACGCGCTCGTACTCCTCGCGCGCCTCGACGTTGCGGGCCCTCACGGCACGACCGCGCTTGCCCACCCAGACGCCGAACCAGATCGGCACCTCGCGGGCGATCACGAAGGCGAGCACGGCACCGGGGGCGAGCGCCTGTCCGAGCAGGAACGAGGGCACCTGGGACGGCGCGACCTCGAACGCATTCTGGATGAGGGCACCGCCGAGGAAGCCGATGTAGGTGATGATCGCGACGACGAAACCGCCGATGACGTATCCCCACCACGGAGCCCGGGTCAGGATGACGATGAGGAGCACCCACGCGAGGAAGAACACGATCACGGGGATGAAGAACGCGGCGCTCGTGAGGATGGTGACGCTCGCGGCCGCGTAGTCGACGGCCGTGCCCGAGAGCAGCGGGGTCAGCAGCAGCGCGACGAAGTAGAGAGCCCCGAAGACGATCGTCGCGAGCACGCCGATGAGGACGCCGAAACCACGGTTGCCCTTCATCTTGGGCGGCGTCGGCGCCTGCACGTACACGGGTCGCTGCGCGGGCTCCTCCGACCGGCTCCTGTCGATGCGCTCCGACTCGGCACGGTCGCCCGCGTCGCGGTCGCGCGTCGTCACGACGCTCGCCGCTCCGGCCGCGCCGGCGGCTCCGGCACCGGCCGCTCCGGCACCGGCGACCGGGTCCGGATCGCCGAGGGCCTGCGGAGGATAGGGGTGGTGGTCCTCGGGCGACGGCTTCGTCAGCGGCGGCTCCGCATCGCCCGCGTCCGGCTCCTGGTGTGCGCCGTAGTCGATGACGATCTCCTCACCGCCGGGGCCCTCGGTCGCGGGCGCCGGCTCGGCGTCGACGGCGCCGACCGGGTAGGGCTCGCGCTCCTCGCCGGAGAGGTCGTCGGTGCGGGAGAACCCGAATCCGTCCGACGCCGTCGCTCCCCCGTCGTACACGTCGTCGGCGGACGCCGGCTGCACCGGCTCGACAGGCACGCCGGGGTCGGTGGAACCACCCGGCTCGGCGGCGACCGCCACGACGTCGCCGTCGGCGGAGCCGTCGCGGACGCCGTCGTGCGGCAACGTGTCCTCGGTCGGCGAGGTCTCGTGGTCAGGCGTGTTCGACGTCATGGCGGAGCTCCCGTTCTGCGGCGAGCAGGTGGTCTGCTCGGGCACGACTCTAACGTGCCGTGCCACCCCCGCCCGGGTGGCACGCGGGGCTCACGAGAGCCCGTCGTGTCGTCAGGAGACGGGCCAGAGCGACTCCACGATGTCCTGCGTGTACCGGTCGGGGGCGAAGTTGATCCAGTGGGTCGCGACCCAGACGCCGCCGCGGACGAAGTGAGACTCCCCGGTGCGGTAGGTGCCGAGCTCGTCGGTGACGGTATCGCTCTGGATGCAACGTTCCCCGGACGACTCGGCGTAGCACTCGAAGCCGAGCGAGCGGAGCTGCTCGAGGACGGCCGCGGACGACTCGGCCGACAGCTGGGTGATGTTCGTGTTGAGCCCGTACTCCCCCGCGAAGCCCCAACTGCACTTGAGCGTCGTGTTCGACGTGATCAGTCCCTCGAGGACCGGGTCCGTCGACCCGAGGCTGTCGCTGACCGATCCGTCATTGAGCGGCAGTCCCGTCGACTCGAGGTACGTCAGCATGTCGTCCGAGTAGATCTGATCGCAGTCGGTCGGTCGGGGGGCTGCCGGCGCGGCGGCGGGCGTCTCCGCCGGCACGGGCCGCGATCCGTCGCTGCCGACCGTGCCGGAATCCGGTCGGGTCGGCGTCGCCATTCCCGCCCCGTCCATGTGCGTGAGGAGGGCGAAGACGGAACCGGCGAGCAGGGCGAGGACGGCCGCGATCGCGATCCCGGCACCGATCCACAGTCGACTGCGCCCGGGCGCTTCGGCGTCGACCGGGGAGTCCGACGACGCGGCGCGCTGCTCACCGTCGAGGGCGGGTTGCGTCATGGCTCCTCCAGAGCGATCGATCCTGCGTCGATGCTACCCGGCGTTCCTGTGCCCGCCCCTGCGGCGCGCGCCCGCGGACATCCGGGACTACGGCGTCGGCGACGCGGAGGATTCCTCGTCGCCGAGGAGCACGTAGACCGACCCCGTGGAGGTCGCCGTGAACAGCGCCGTCTCCTCGTCGAACCCGATCTGCAGGCTCGTGACGAGGCACAACCTGTCACCGTGCTGCAGCCGATCGACGAAGTCGAGCACCTGCTCGTTCGATCCGGTGACGGCGACGGTGAGCTGCATCGCGAAGAAGTTCTCCGGCGTCAGGAGCGGATCCGTGATCACCGGGGGGCCGACCGGTTCCACCGGTGCGTCGGGAGCGGCGTCCGTGGCCTCCCCCGCTCCCGCGTCCGACTCTGCCGCCGCGCCCGACTCCGTCGCCGGGTCCACCGGCGTCTCGGTGACGGGCACCTCGTAGGCCACGAGCGGCGCCGTCGTCACCTGGGTGACGACAGTCCCGCTCGCCGCGGCGAGCGCGTCGAGCTGGTCCAGGAGCAGGGAGGTGTCCGCGGCGACGGGGATCGACGTCCGTAGCGCGTCGCGCTCCTGCTCGAGGGCGTCGAGACCGGCGAAGTCCTCCTCGAGCCGGGCGACCGTCGCCTCGGTCGCGACGTTCTGCGCGTCGACCGCCCGCCGCTGCTCGTCGGTCGCACGCATCGCCGTGAGTTGCGGCTGCACGCCGATGAACCAGCCGAGCACGAGCAGGGCCACCGCGACGACCGCGGTGCCGATCATCCAGAGTC
>CAKTZW010000256.1 GCA_934636065.1 uncultured Labedella sp. | reverse complement strand
CAACCGCCGCATCAGCCTGCCGGAGGCGTTCCTCGCGACCGACGGCGTGCTGCGGCCGCTCATCCCGCTCACGCGGTTCGGTCTCAGCGGTCCCCTCGGAGACGGGCAGCAGTACTGGCCGTGGGTGTCGCTCGATGACGAGGTGGGCGGCCTCCTGCACGCGCTCCGGACCGACGTGACCGGCCCCGTGAACCTCGTGGGACCCACGCCAGCGACGGCGGACGAGCTCATGCGCGCCCTCGCGCGCCGGCTGCGCCGACCCTACTGGCTGCCGGTGCCCGCCCTCGCCGTCCGCGCCGCCCTCGGCGACGCGGGCGACGATCTCCTCCTCATCGATCAGAGGATCGCGCCGCGGGTGCTGTCTTCCGGCGGCTACGGCTTCCGACACCGGACCGTCGACGACGCGCTCGCGACGGCGCTCAGCGCGACAGCCTGATCGCCTCGCGGACCGCCTGGCGCGCGCGTCTCCGGTCGCCGGCCCCGTCGTATGCGAGCCCCAGGCGGTACCACGCGCGCCAGTCGTCCGGTGCGGCCTCGACAGCGGCGCGGTAGGTGGGGAAGGCGGCGTCGACCGCGTCGCGGTCGAGCCGGCCGCTCGGCCGCGCCGGGAACTGCTCGTCGGGCAGCGCGCCCTCGGACTCGACCCGGCGGCCGAGGCGTTCGGCCGCCGCACCGAATCGGAGCTCCCGATAGAGCGCCCACGCGCCGACGAGCGGAAGCACGATGAGCGCCGTGCCGATGGCGACGGCGACAGGTTCGCCGGTGGCGACGAAGAGGACGGCCCGCTGGCCGACGAGGACGAAGTAGAGGACGAGCAGGACCGCCATCACGATGACGGCGATGCGACCCCTCACGACCGGCCCGGCACCGTGATGCCGAGGTCGATGAGGCTCTCGAGCCCCACGACGAGCCCCTTCGCGTCGCGCGCCGCGGGAAGCGCGAGCCGGATCCCGATGTCGTACGCGTCCGACGGCTCGATCGTCTCGTGCGAGATCGTGAGCGTCTCACCCTCGCCGCCGAAGAGCACGTCCTGACGGGCCACGACACCCCTCACGCGTATGCTGTGGACGGGGATGCTGGCGATCTGCTGGCCACGCGCGCGCTGGTCCACGTGCGGGGCTTCGACCGGACCGGCATCGGCCCGAGCCGCTGCCATCAGCTCCGCGGTGCGGACGGCGGTCCCGCTCGGGGAGTCGACCTTCGAGGAACGGTGCGCCTCCACGATCTCGATCGAGTCGAAGAAGCGGGACGCCACGGCCGAGAGGCTCGTCGCGACGACCGAGCCGAGCGAGAAATTGGGGATGACGACGACGCCCCGACCCGAGCCGGACAACCGCGCGCGGAGCTCGGCGAGCCGGGCCGACGACCACCCGGAGGTCCCGACCAGGACGTTGGCACCGTGCGCGACCGCGTGCTCGACGATGGCGGGGCTCGCCGCCGGCGACGTGACGTCGACGACGAGATCCGCACCCTCGAGCTCCTCGAGAGGGCTCTCCGAGCCGAGCGCGGCGACGACCTCGAATCCGTCGAGGCCGTCGATGATCCCGGTGACGAGGCGGCCCATTTTCCCGCGCGCTCCCGCGACGGCGACGGTGGTTGTCATGCCTCCAACCTACAGGCGGCCGAGTACCATCGACGCGTGGTGAGCTTCCTCGAATGCCGGACCGACGACCCGACCGCGCACGCACTCCTGACCGAGTACTTCACGGCACGAGAGCTCGGATTCACCGGCGGCGTCTACCGCACCGTCTTCCCCGATCCCGCGCGCTTCGAACCGCCTCGGGGCGTATTCCTCCTCGTCATGGACGATGACGGGCGCGCCGCCGGCTGCGGGGGCGTCCGGTCGCTCGACCCGACGGTCTTCGAGGTGAAGCACCTCTTCCTGCGTGAGGAGACGCGGGGCCGCGGTTGGGGTTCCCTGCTGCTCAGCGAACTCGAGCGCCGAGCCACCGCCCTCGGCGCGACCGAGGTGGTCCTCGACACCAACGCGAGCCTCACCTCCGCCGGCGCTCTCTACCGCTCGGCGGGCTACGAGGATGTCGAGCCCTACAACGACAACCCGAACGCCACGAACTGGTACCGGAAGCGCCTAGCTGGGGAGCGCTGACGAGCCGACGCTCGTGCTCGCCGCCGACGCTCGCTCATCGGCGCGCCGTGCGGCTCGTGCCGTCAGGGGTGCGGCGACGAGCAGCGCGACGACGGCGCATGCCGCTCCGACTGCGGCCCAGAGCGGCAGTGCGAAGGGGCCGCTCAGAACGAATCCCCCCACGACGATGAGGGCGAGCGCACCAGTGCCGGCCGACAGCCCGCCCACCCACGCCCGCGAGGCGGTCGAGCGATCCGTCCGACGGGTCCACGACGCGAGGCCCACCGCGTAGAACAGACTCGCGACCACAGCCACCACCGTGCCGAAGAACGCTCCGTACGGAAACAGGAACAGGAGCACGAACGCGATCGACGACTCCTCGCCCGGGTCGGGAGTGAGCAAACCGATGACGACGAACAGCAGGCCCCCGAGTACGACCCCGGCACCGACCATCCACGCGACGACCGAACCGTAATCCCGCCAGAACATCTGCTCTCCGTCGGTCAGACGGGCAACGGGTCCGGGAGCCCGGTGCGGAGCTCGACCGGCAGGTGGGCGAGGTCGTTGTGAGTGAGCATGCTCCAGGGACGTCCCGGCTTGCGCTGCATGATCGTGAGGCCGCAGTTCGCCTGATCGATCGTCATCCACTTCCATGCCGGCGCGCCGAGGACCTCGCGCACAAACCACGCGATGACGAAGTTATGGGTGATCAGGACATCGTGCCGTTCGCCCGGTCGCGGGGCGAGGTACTCCGCCACCGCGTCGGCCATCTGCGCCGTGCCCGCGTCGATCTCCTCCTCGGTCACGGAGCCGAAGAAGGGCTCGTACGCCGAGGGCGTCTCGGGAGTCTTGCCCGTGGGGACGCAATCGAACAGCAGCGACGACTCCTCCGGCGTGATGGAGGGGAGGCGTTCGGCCACGATCGACGCCGTCTCGGACGCTCGCTGCAGAGGCGAGTGGTACGCGGCGGTCAGCGGAAGCCCGCCGAGGCGTTCCGCGAGCAGCTGCGCCTGGCGCCGACCCCGCGCCGAGAGAGGGCCGTCCGGCATACCGTGCTGGGCATCCTGCTGCTCGCCGTGGCGAACGAGGTAGAGGTACTGCGACATTCCGGCGTTCCTCCTCGAGCCTTCCGTTGATGCGGGATGACGAGTGCCGACCCGCAGGTGACGGGCACGCGAGTGACCGGACGGAAGGCGACGGTGCGATTCGTCTGCTTCAGCCTATGCCAGGCCACGGACATCGACAGGAGCCGCCATCGCGTGTGAGGAAGTCGGATCAGGAGCTGACGCGATCCAGCTCGACCATCTGCGTTCGGCTGAGCTGTACACCCGAGGCCGCGACGAGAGCGTCGACCTGGTCGGCACGCGATGCGCTGACCACCGGGGCCGTGACGGCGCTCTTCGCGAGCAGCCACGCGAGCGCGATCGTCGCGGGCGACGTCCGGTGCTCCTCCGCGACGTGATCCAGCACGGACAGGATGCGGAGCCCGCGGCGGCCGAAGTGCGTCGAGGCGCGCACAGCCCGCGACCCACCACCGACGAAATCCGCACGCGAGCGATACTTGCCGGTGAGGAAGCCGTTCGCGAGCGCGTAGTACGCGAACACGCCGAGCCGTTGGCCGCGCGCGACGAGTTCGGCGTCGCCCTCGAATGCGCGACGGTTCACGAGGCTGTACTCCTGCTGCACGCCGATGAACCGCGGCAGGCCCGTGGACGCGAGGATCCGAGCCTCGACGAGGCGGGCCGGCGAGAAGTTCGAGGCGGCGAGATGCCGGACCTTGCCCGTCTCGATGAGCCAGGACGCGGTGCCGAGCGAGTCCTCGAGGGGCACCGCAGGGTCGTCCCCGTGGAAGAACAGGACGTCGATGTAGTCGGTCTGCAGGCGCTCGAGTGACGCTTCCACGGCCCGCACGAGGTTCACCGGACCGAGGCCGGGCGCGTCGGGGTGACGGCCGACCTTCGTCGAGACCACCATGCCGTCCCGATTGCCCCGATGCGCCATCCAGGCGCCGATGCGGACCTCGCTGAGGCCGCCGGCGTAGCTGTCCGCCGTGTCGATGAGGTTGCCGCCGAAGTCGGCGTACCGGTCGAGGATGGCCCTCGACTCGTCGGCGGACGCTGTCCAGCCGAAGACGCTGCCTCCGAGACCCACGGGGAAGACCCGCAGATCGGTGTCGCCGAACGACCGGCGCACGCGGCTCCCGATCCCCGGGAGACCGGGCAGGACGCCGATGGGAGCGGACGGATGAGCGTCGATCCGCGCCGACGCGATGTCACTC
>CAKTZW010000255.1 GCA_934636065.1 uncultured Labedella sp. | reverse complement strand
CCCCAAGGGTGGTCGGACCGTTGACGCCGAAGACGGCGGTGGGTCGATGGCCACGATCGAGGATGCGACCGATCGCCGCTTCGGCCCCACCGGCGAGGAAGTCGCCGGCGTCGAGCAGGCCGTCGTCGAGGCTGATGCCGTGCGCCTCCCGCCCGGCGACATACGCCGCGCGGCGCTCAGCCCCCGTGGAGAGCTGGGTCGGCCCCCCGACGAACGCGACCTCCGTGTGGCCGCGCCGTTGCAACCAGTCGAGGACGAGACCCACGCCGTGCGCGTTGTCGGTCGCGACGAGCGGGGCGTCGAGCCCCGGGAGGCTTCGGTTGAGCAACACGACAGGGAGCCGGGCCGCGACGAGCGACTCGAGTTGCGGCGAGGCCGGGCCCTGGGGCGCGAGCAACAGTCCGTCGATCCGCTGCGACGCGAAGACGCGCAGGTACTCGTCGGCCTGCTCGGCGTTCTCGTCGGCGTTGGCGAGCAGGACGGAGTAACCGCGGCGCATGGCCTCGGTCTCGGCGGCTCGCGCGAGCTCCGAGAAGAAGGGGTTCCGGATGTCGGAGACGAGCAGACCGAGCACCTCGGTGCGCGAACGACGAAGGGCGCGCGCCGTGCCGTTCGTCGTGTAGTTGAGATCCGCCGCGGCGGAGAGGACTCGGGCGCGTGAGTCCGGTGAGGTCTGGGGGCTCCCGCTGAGCACGCGCGACGCTGTTCCGAGCGACACCCCTGCGCGCTCGGCCACGTCCTTGATCGTCGGCATGATCCCCTCCGGCACGTACCCTCGGCGTGGAACCGTCCCGCCACGGGTATCGTACGACGGCCGCGGCGTCCCGGCCCGACGTCACGGCCACGTCACGGCCACGCACGGTCCGAGAGACACCCTCATGGACCGTGAGAGGTGACGGTGGCGTCGACCGACTCGGGTGCTCCGCGGATCGGCGTCCGCAGGCGGGTGTGAGACAGTCGATTCGTGACCTCTCCCTCATCTCGCCCGCCCGGCACCACTCTCATCGCGGGGTGCGGGCGGCTCGGCACGGCCCTCGGCGAGCGCCTCATCGCGGCGGGCGGCCGCGTCGTCGCCCTCCGTCGCGACGTGAGCACGCTTCCCTCTGCGTTCACGTCCCTCGCCGTCGACCTCGCCGCTCCGATCGCAGGGCGGCTGCCCGCGGCGGACGCCCTCGTCGTGACCCTCACTCCGAGCGCCGTGGGCGGCGACTACCGCGGGGCGCTCGCGAGGCTGGTCGCGGCCCTTCCGGCGCCACCGGCCCGGACCGTGTTCGTGTCGTCGACGGGCGTCTTCGAGGGATGGCGCGGCCGGCAGCCGATCACGGAGGCTGACCGTCCGACGGGCGAGACCGAGCGGGCGCGGATGCTGATCGACGGCGAGTCGGCCGCCGTCGATCTCCTCGACGCGATCGTCCTCCGCCCGGCGGGCATCTACGGTCCCGGCCGCGACTTCCTCATCCGGCAGACGCTCACGGCGCCGTCGATCGACGGCGGACGCGTCACCAATCGCATCCACGAGGCCGATCTGGCGCGAGCGCTCGAGGCGCTCCTGACCGTCGAGGTCCCTCCGCGCGTCCTCCATGCCGTGGACGAGGCGCCGGTCGCCCTGCGTGCGGTCGTCGACCACATCGCGTCCCGACTCGGTGTCGCCGCACCACCGACCACGGACGGCGGCGGCACTGCGAGCGGCAACGTCTTCGACGGCTCCGCCCTCCACGCGCTCCTCGGCCGCCTCGACTACCCGGACTACCGCGCCGGCTACGACGCGCTCCTCCCCCGCTCCACTACCTGAAAACGGAGATGGTGCATGTAGCTACGTGCACCATCTCCGTTTTCATGTCGTGAGGGGGAGGGTGGCGGTGTCGATCACGAAGCGGTAGCGCACGTCGGAGCGGAGCACGCGCTCGTAGGCCTCGTTGATCCGGTCGGCCGCGATGACCTCGACCTCCGTCGCGATGCCGTGCTCCGCGCAGTAGTCGAGCATCTCCTGCGTCTCGGGGATGCCGCCGATGTTGGAGCCGCCGAACGAGCGACGGCTCCCGATGAGCGAGAAGACCCGGAAGCTCACGGGCTCCGCTGGAGCGCCGACAGTGACGAACGCCCCGTCGACGCGGAGCAGCGAGAGGTAGGCATCGAAGTCGAGGTCGGCGCTGCTCACGGTGTTGAGGATGAGGTCGAACGTGCCGGCGAGCGCCGTGAACGTCGCCGCGTCCGACGTCGCGAAGTAGTCGTCAGCGCCGAAACGCAGTCCGTCCTCCTTCTTCCCCAGAGTCTGCGAGAGCACCGTGACGTGGGCCCCCATCGCGTGGGCAAGCTTCACCGCGAGGTGACCGAGGCCGCCCAGGCCGACGACGGCGACCCGCGTGCCCGGACCGACACCCCAGTGACGCAGCGGCGAGTACGTCGTGATGCCGGCGCAGAGCAGCGGAGCGGCCGCCTCGAACGGGATCGGCTCGGGGACGCGGAGCACGAAGTGCTCGTCGACGACGATGTGCGTCGAGTAGCCGCCCTGAGTGACGGAGCCGTCGCGGTCGACGCCCAGGTAGGTCATGGTGTTGCCGCCCAGGCAATAGTTCTCGAGGCCGGCGCGACAGTTCTCGCACTCGCGACACGAGTCGACCATGCAGCCGACGCCGACCCGGTCCCCGACGGCGTGCGTCGTGACCTCGGGCCCGACCTCCGCGACGACGCCGACGATCTCGTGACCGACCACTTGGGGATACGCGATGGGTCCCCAGTCGCCGCGCACGGTGTGGATGTCGGAGTGGCAGATGCCGGCGTACCGGATCTCGATGAGGACGTCACGGGGTCCGAGGTCCCGGCGCTCGATCGTGGTGGGGACGAGCGGCTCGGTCGCGGACGGGGCGGCGTAGGCGCTGACGGTGAGCATGTGACTCCTCGGGACTGTGGGCAGCGGGGTTGATAAATTTATCGGAGGAAGGACGTCGCGGCGGCGGTTCTCACGCGGCGTGATCACGGAGTCGAGACGCGGTTCTCGAGTCCCGCGGCGATCCGCTCGAGGTGCCCGAGCACCGTCCGCACGGCGGCGCGCTCGAGCGACTCGGGGCGAGCGAGCGCGTCGACGTGGCGGCCGAGCGCCGACAGCTCGAGCGGCCGCAGGACCAGCTCGGGCTGCAGCTCCCGCCGGACCGTGTATCGGGGCAGCAGCGCGATGCCGTTCCCGGCCGCGACGACCGTGGCCGCGATGAGGAACTCATTGATCCGGTGCACGATGCGGGGCTCCTGGCCCGCGACGGTCCCGATGGCGCCGACGGCCCGTTCGAGCGGGAACCCCTCGTGGACCGCGATCCAGTCCTCGTCGCGGAGGTCCTCGGGGCGGATCGAAGTCCGCTGCGCAAGGGGATGGTCGCGGCGCATCGCGACGTCGAGCGGTTCGAAGAGGAGCGGACGGACCGCCACCGACGACGGCCAGTCCGGGCTGCCCGAGAGCCGGTGCGCGATGACCAGATCCTGCGTAGCGGTGAGGGCGGGGAATTCCGTCTGCGCGACGTCGAAGTCGGTGAGGGTGACCTCGGGTCCCGGCGGGTCGTCGAGCGCGCCGAGGAGCGGACCGAACACCGCGAGTCCCGCGCTGTGGAAGGCCGCGACCGAGACCGCCCCGCCCGTGTCGCTGCGGAAGTCGGCGATCGCCTGCTCCGCGCGCTCGAGAGCGACCTCCACCTCGATCGCGGCCGCCGCGAGAGCGCGCCCGGCCGCGGTGAGCGCCGTGCGGCGGCCCTCCTTGTAGGTCAGCGGAGTGGAGGTGTGGCGTTGGAGGGCACTGATCTGCTGCGACACCGACGACGGCGTGACGTGCAACGCCGCCGCGACGGCCGCGATGCTTCCGCGCTCGCCCAGCTCCCGCAGTGCCCGCAGCTGCCCCAGTTCCATAAGTTTCAACTTACGCGATACGGAAGAAAGCTGTGTCTTGTCTCTCGCATTGATCGGTCCAACGATGAGGCGTGGCCACTTTCCTCTCCCGCTTCCCGGTCGACCTTCTGCTGCTCCTGGTCGCCGCCTCCTGGGGCTCCACCTACCTCGTCGCCAAGGAGCTCGTGACGGACACCACGGTCGTCGCCCTGCTCGCGTCGCGGATGGCGCTCGCCGCTCTCGTCCTCGCGGTCGTCGTCGCGATCCGGCGGCACCGCATCACGTCGACGGAGTGGGCGGTCGGGGCGGTCCTCGGCACGCTCCTCGCCGCGGTGTTCGCCCTCGAGACGTTCGGGATCGCGCACACCTCGGCGACGAACGCCGGTCTCATCATCAGCCTCACGATCGTCTTCACGCCGCTCCTCGAGTCGGCGGTCACACGGCGACGACCGCCCCGCCGCTTCGTGTGGGCGTGCGGCGTCGCGGTCCTCGGGGT
>CAKTZW010000254.1 GCA_934636065.1 uncultured Labedella sp. | reverse complement strand
GAGCGATCTCGAGTCTTCGGCATCGTCGAAGAGAGTTTGTCAGCGGCGAAGTGCGTGGCCTAGCTTTCCGGCATGACGAATCGAGCGAACCGGACCGGTGCGGCCTCCGGCATCCAGTCGGTCCATCGCGCCCTCGACGCCCTGGAGGCCGTGGGCCGGTCGCCGGGGATCGGCGTCACCGCCCTCTCCAAGGAGATGGGGATCGCCGTGTCCACGGCGCACGGCATCGTCGCGACGCTCCTGGACCGGAGCTACCTGCTCAACGGGCGTCGGGGATACGAGCTCGGCCCAGCCATCGTGGCGCTCGCCGGGCGATGGAACCCCGAGCGATCGCTCGGGATGGTGCTCGACCAGGCGATGGCCGAGCTCTCCGAGTCGACCGGGATGGCCTCGACGGCCACGATCCTCGACGGGGACGTCGCGCAGATCGTCGCCTACGCCCCGGCACCCGGACCGATCACCGTCCGCGGCGGTCCGCGGCGGCGCGATCCGCTCGAGCTCGCGACCGGGCGGCTGCTCGTGTCACTCCGCCACGAGGGGGAATGGCCTCACTTCCTCCGCTCCCTCGCCGGCGTCGAACCGGGCTGGTCGCGCGGCCGCTGGCAGCGCGAGCTCGTCCGCGTCCGCTCGGCCGGTGTCGCGATGAAGACGACGCGCGACCCGCGACTCGAGGTGAGCCTCGCCGTGCCGGTGTTCGGTCCGGGCGGTGCGGTCGTCTGTGCGATCGGGTGCTCCGTGCCGTCATTCGTGGCCGAGGACCTGTTCCAGCCGCGCGTTCTCGCGCGCATCCTCGACGCGAGCGAGAGCATCACCGAGACGCTCGGGGGCGTTCCGGTCGCCCGGCCCGTCGTGGACTTCTCGGCGGAGGGGGCTCCCCGCGCCGACGCCGCGGCCGACGCCGCGAAGGCCACCAGCACGCCCGCCACAGCAGTCCGAGCATGACAGGAGCACCAGAAATGGACGGACCAGACGGGACGACGACGCGCCCCCTCCTCATCGACACCGATGTGCACAACACCCTCCACCATCTGGAGCGCTACCTGCCGCGCGAATGGCAGGACCGTTGGGTGGCCACCGGGATGGGCGTCGGCTGGAACTACCAGAACCCCCGTGGCGTCTCCCGCCGCGACGTGATGCCGCCGAACGGCGGCGCGCCGGCCAGCGACCCGCTCTTCGTGCTCAGCAGCCACCTGGACCGCTACGGGATCGACTACGCGATCCTCTGCGGGCCGGGCCAGATCCCGCTCGGCGTCGACCCCGACTACATGAACGCGATCGCCTCCGCCTACAACGACTGCGGCGAGGACCTCTGGCTGTCGGTGTCACCGCGGTTCCGCGGCTCGATCATCGTCAACGCCGACGACCCGGTCGGCGCGGCCGCCGAGATCAGGCGACGGGCGGGCAACCCGCAGTACGCGCAGGTGCTGTTCGCCGCGGCGACCCGATCGCCGCTCGGCCGGCGCGAGTACCGGCCGATCTTCGAGGCCGCGAGCGAGGCCGGGCTGCCGGTCGCCGTCCATCCGGGGACCGAGGGGGCGGGGACGGCGTGGCCGCCCACGCCCGTCGGCTGGCCGTCCCGGTACATGGAGTGGCACAACATCCTGCCGACCGCGTACATGGCGCAGGTGAACAGCCTCGTCACCGAGGGCGTCTTCGAGGACTTCCCCGATCTGCGGTTCATCGCGATCGAGGGCGGGATCGCCTGGCTGCCCCACCTCATGTGGCGGATGGACAAGAACTACAAGGCGCTCCGCGACACCGCCCCCTGGCTCCGTCGGCTGCCGTCCGAGTACATCCTCGATCATCTCCTGCTGACCACCCAGCCGATCGAGGAGCCGCGGGACCCGGCGCACCTCGCGCAGATCCTCGACATGATCGACGCGAGCCGCACGCTCATGTTCTCGTCCGACTACCCGCACTGGGACTTCGACAACCCCGACGTGGTGCTCCGCGACATCGACCCCGCCATGCGGGCGCGCGTCATGGGCGGCACCGCGATGGAGGTCTACGGGCTGCGCGAGGCGCCGGAGCCCCAGCAGCTGCCTCCGCACGCCGAGGGCGTGCCCCTCGTGACCGGCTCGTCGCTCGGCTCGGGGCCGATCGAATGAGCGGGGCCGTCCTCGCCGAGCTCGACGCCGTTCCCGCTCCGGGCGCCGGCGGGCTGCAGGTGCAGGTCGGCGATGTGCCGGTCGGACTGTTCCGCGTCGGCGAGGAGATCGTCGCCTGGCGGAGCGTCTGCCCCCACGCGGCGGCACCGGTGTGCGCCGGCGAGGTGGACGGCACGCGGGTGCCGTCGGCGGTCTACGAGTACGAGTACGGGCGTGACGGGGAGATCCTGCAGTGCCCGTGGCACGGGTGGGAGTTCGACCTGCGGAGCGGTGAGCACCTCGCCGAGGGGTCGTCCGCCCGTCTGCGGCGACATCCCATCCGCGTGGAGGGAGGCCGGGTGTACGACGCGTCGCGGGGTGCCGCCCTCGATCTCGACCTCACGATCGAGACGGTGCGGCGCGAGACCGAGCGGGTCGTCGTCGTCGATCTCGTCTCTCCGGACGGCTCGCGCTTGCCCGCGTGGGCGCCCGGTGCCCACCTCGAGCTCGTGCTGCCGTCCGGGCTCGTGCGGCACTACTCCCTCTGCGGCGACCCCCGGGATCGGAGCCGGTATCGGATCGCCGTCCTGCGTGAGGTCGACGGCCGCGGCGGATCCGACGAACTCCACCGCGTCGCCGCGGTCGGTCTCGTCCTGCGGGCGACCGCGATCCGCAACAGGTTCCCCCTTCCGCTCGCGCCGAGCTACCTCCTCGTGGCCGGCGGCATCGGCATCACGGCGCTGCTGCCGATGATCGCCGTGCTCCGCCGCAAGCGTGCGACCTTTCGGCTGGTCTACCTCGGGCGGGAGCGCGCGAGCATGGCGTTCCTCGACGAGCTCCGCGACGTCCCCGAGGCGCGGATCGTCGAGTCCCGGCGTGAGGGCCGCGTCGACGTGCGCGCGCTCGTGCGCGATGCGGTGCCCGGCACCGCGGTGCTCGCGTGCGGCCCCGATGCGCTCCTCGACGACGTGCGCGCCGCGGTGGGCGAGTCCCCGCACCCGCTCGACCTGCGGACGGAGGCGTTCCAGCCCCTCCGCGCCGGGCTGGTGCCGCCGCCGGACCGCCCCGACCGCGACGTCTCGGTGGTCCTCTCCGCGAGCGGCCGCACCGTGGAGGTCCCGGCCGGCACGAGCATCCTCTCCGCCGTCCGCGCGGCGGGGGTCACGGCGCCGTCGTCCTGCGAGGGAGGGTGGTGCGGCACGTGCGAGACGCCCGTCCTCGAGGGGGTGCCGGAGCATCGCGACGCGGTGCTCGGCGACGAGGAGCGCGCGGCGGGCGACACCATGATGATCTGCGTCAGCCGAGCGGAATCCGAGCGGCTCGTCCTCGACCTCTAGCGGCGGCGTACAGGTCGAGGCGGTCTTTGATCCCGTCGAGAGCGTGCTTGTCCGGGGTGTTGAGCACTCTTGGGTTTCGTACACGAGTTTCGTGCACGTTTTCTTCAGTGCTCTCGTCGTCCTGATGGTCCGAGACTGTCACCCGAAGCCGAACGTCCCGTAAGCGGGTTTCGATACGGCACGGGTTTGCGGACGCATCCAGGCGACGGACGCGCGCATGTCCCGGAATCGATCGTTTGCGGGCTCCAAGTCGCCTAAAGGGTCCGAATGAAAGCCCGTAGCGGCCGCTTCAACAACTCGTGCTCATACGTCTCACCTGCCGCGACCCAACCTTCACTCTCGTAGAGGTGAACGGTGGAGGCGTTGTCGAGGAGCGCGTGGAGGACGGCTTGCTCGTAACCGAGTGCCCCGAGCTCGCGGGTGGCTTCGCGTAGGAGTGCCCGGCCCAGACCGCGAGCCTGGCTGCCGGGATCGGTCGCGAGCAGTCCAAGCACTGCTGCATCCCACGGGTCGTAGATTTGCCGCTTCCGGGGGGAGTCGCGATCACGAATCCATCGACATCCGGAGCACGTCCTGCGATGAGCCAGGTGACGCTCGCGTCGAACTTCGGTCGAGCTCGATCAGCGACACCCTCGGCGGCGTACCCGTCACGCGTAGCACAAGCCGCGACCCACAGCGTGAGGCACGGTTCGAGATCGACGGATGTGCCCCGTCGGAGCTCGACGACCATGTCATTTGCTCCAATCAACTCATCGACGCGACACTTCGAGCGCGCAGCAACGGATTGGTCCGACGATTCTAGATCCCGAACTCTACTGACGCACCAACCCCGCAAACGACGTTTATGGGACGAGCAGATGTATCAACGGGATGCCATTCGAAGACAAAAAGACAGACCCGACCGATGCTGGACCCGCTCGACTTACCCCAAACCGGGGGGGGGTGCAC
>CAKTZW010000253.1 GCA_934636065.1 uncultured Labedella sp. | reverse complement strand
TCGTTGACCTCCCCTTCGGCTCTTATCAGGGCAACTCGAAGATCGCTCTAGAGAGCGCCATCAAAGTGATGAAGATCACCCACGCTGATGCGATCAAGATAGAGGGAGGTAGCGAGATCCGTGAGTCGGTAGAGCGTATCCTCTCAGCCGGTATCCCGATCATGGGGCACCTCGGGCTCACCCCTCAGTCGATCAATAAGTTTGGCTCTTACGCTGTACGTGCTAAGGAGCAGGCGGAGGCTGATAAGTTGCTGGCCGACGCCCATCTCCTCGAGGAGAGCGTCGAAGTCGGCGTCGGGCTCGGCCATCGCCGCGGAGATCTCGTTGAAACGGTCGATCTTGCCCTTGATCTCCCCGACGCCCTCTTGGACGTTCTCGAGGACGGTCTTGGACTCGTCGAGCTCCGGCTCCTGCATCAGGATCCCCACGGAGTACCCGGGACTGAGCTTCGCCTCTCCGTTGCTCGGAGTGTCGAGTCCCGCCATGATCTTGAGGATCGTCGACTTGCCGGCGCCGTTCGGGCCGACGACGCCGATCTTGGCGCCGGGCAGGAACGCCATGGTGACGTCGTCGAGGATGAGCTTGTCTCCGACCGCCTTGCGGGCGCGGACCATCGAGTAAATGTATTCGGCCATATCACTACCAGTCTATGGGCCGGGTCTGGCCGATCAGACACCGGTCGGTGCCGAGAACGGGCTGGACGGTCGAGTGGTAGCCGCCCACGGCCGGCCCGAACTGGCCGATGAGGCAGGACTCGCCCCACCGCACGCTGAACTGGATCGACTCCGCCCGCTCGCCGAGAGTCGTCGCGTCCTTCGTGACCTCCATGGCCGCCTTGTCGAAGCCCGCACCGACGAGGGCGTCGACGAAGTCGCGGCCGCCGGCGTTCTCGTTCTCCGCTGTCGCCGCGTTCACCTGGTCGAAGAAGGGCTTGTTGTCCTCGGCGCTGCCGTCGGGAACGAGAGCGATCGCCGGTGCCGACGCGGTCGCCGACGCGGTGGGGGTCGGCGCCGGGGACGTCTCGTCGTCGGTCGGTTGCTCGACGCAGCCGACGAGGACGAGCGCCAGCGCGAGTCCGACGGCTGCAGCGCCGATCCGGCGCGAGACGCGACCCCCACTGTGCTGACGACTGGCGTGGCTGAGCTCCACGAAGACACCCCTTCTTCCGCGACCGATCGTCCGCGTCGGTTCCGTGACGAGTCTAGGAGGGGACGGCGGTCCCGCCGCTTCGACCCACAGCGACGGCCGCTCGCCGACGGCGTCGGATGTCGAGTCCGATCGCCTCGGCGTGCACGTCGACTGTCGTCAGCGGAGGGTCGCCCGCCGACCGCAGCCGCAGCGCCCCGGCGACGACGATGACGTCGCCCTCGTCGATACCCTCAGCGACCGCGTGCGCGAGCCGTCCGAGAGCGGTCACGAGCACGGGAGCGCTCGCCTCCCCCGCGGGCGAACGGACGGGTGCGCCGACGTCCGCGACGGGTCTCAACCGGAAGCTGGCGACGGCGAGACCCTCGGCCGTCGTGATCACGCGCGGAGGCGTCTCGACGACACCGCTGAGGGTGGTCCTGTCGCTCATCGTGCTCCTCGTCTCGGGTGTCCGCAGGAAGCGGCGGGACGCGGTCGCCGCCCCGCCTTCGTGCCGGGTCCGGCGCCGCGGCGACCACGTCAGACGATCCTGCCGAGGACGCGCGGACGACGCTGCCCACGCGCGGGTCGCCGTGCACGTCGCCCGACTCATGCGGGCCGTGGACGACGGAGCGGAGGGGCCGTCGCCCCGGTCGGATGTCGGTGGTCGTCCGTACGGTGGAGACATCACCGCGGGGCCGGCCGCCGATTCGAGAGGACAGCACGATGCACACCACCATCCAGACCCCCGCGCCGGCCGACTCGGTCTCCACGCGCGACCTTCATGTCCCGGCCACCGCTTTCGGCGGACGCGTCCGCATCGACGCGCGAGGCGAGCGACTGTGGCGCGTCTCGACCGAGTCCTTCGCCGTCATCGGTCACGTCGAGCTCGTCGACACCGCGAACGGACGCGTGTTCGTCGCGAAGCGCTACTCGCCCGCGCACACCCGCTTCGTCGATCGCGGCCGATTCTGGTCGATGGACGACGCCCTCGAGTGCCTCTGGTACAGCGTGTGATCCGAGCCGCTGTCTGACGCGAGCCGCTGTCTGACGCGAGCCGCTGTATGACCCGAGCCGCTGTCTGACGCGACCGCACCGGCGTGAGCCCGACCACAGCGCGCCCGGCTGCACGAACTCGAGAGCGATCACTTCGACGAAAATGGGGTGAGTAACGGGGCTTGAACCCGCGACCTCCTGGACCACAACCAGGCGCTCTACCAACTGAGCTATACCCACCATGTCCGTCTCGCCGGGCGGACCCGGGAGAGGCAACTCAGAGATTCTATTACACGTTCGGAGCGTACGCGTTCACGGTCGCCTCCGCGGCCGCCTTCGCCTCGTCGGAGCTCGGCCCGGGCATCGGAACGAAGACCGCGGCGCGGTAGTAGGCGAGCTCGCGGATCGACTCGAGGATGTCGGCGAGGGCACGGTGACCCCCGTCCTTGGCCGGCGCGTTGAAGTAGGCGCGCGGGTACCAGCGTCGGGCGAGCTCCTTCACGGAGGACACGTCCACGTTCCGATAGTGCAGATGTGCATCCAGTCGCGGCATGAAGCGGGAGAGGAAGGCCCGGTCGGTCCCGATCGAGTTCCCCGCGAGCGGAGCCTTCTGCGCCTCCGGAATGTGTCGGACCACGTACTGCAGCACCTGGAATTCGGCCTCGGCCAGGTCCACGCCGTGCGGGATCTCCTCGATGAGCCCGGACGTCGTGTGCATCCGGGTGACGAACTCCCCCATGTTCGCCAGGGCGGCGTCGCTCGGCTTGATGACCACGCTGAAGCCCTCGTCGACGGGCTTCAGGTCGAAGTCCGTGACCACCACCGCGATCTCCACGAGTTCGTCGACCGCGAGGTCCAGTCCCGTCATCTCGCAGTCGATCCAGACGAGGAGGTCGCTACCAGTGCTCATGCTCCGATCCTATCCGCGCCCTTCCGCTCGTCGGCCGACGGGCGGGAGCGGGGGCCGGGGCGCCCTCTCTCCGTGCCCCGGATTAGGCTGACGGCATCATGCTCGTCGCCCTCGCCATCGCCCTCCTCGTCAACGCCGTCTACAACGCGATCGTGTGGCCGCGGTTCCTCCGACGGGTCTCGACGGACCCGCGGGCTCGCTCCGCCGACGGCTCGCGGACGACGTTCTACCGCGTGCACCTCGTCCTCGTCACGATCGCTCTCGCGATCGCCGCGGTGTCGGCCGTGCTCGCGATCGTCGCCCTGCTCGGCGCCGGCTGAGACGACGGGGCTCGATCGAGGTGCGGACCGGCAGCCCGACGGTGTCTCGACCGGGTCCCGGGCCGGCGGAGCGCGGTGGGTTATCCTGAGACGCGGCCGGCCCTCATAGCTCAATGGATAGAGCAACGGCCTTCTAATCCGTAGGTTGCAGGTTCGAGTCCTGCTGGGGGCACTCTCCGACGGGCAAGCCGACGCGGCTTCCGCCCCGAACCAGCGCCGACGCAACCGCGCGATCATCAGGAGATCAGCCGGTACAGTCAGGATCGGCGTGCGAGGGTCGCGCCCTGGCGACATCGACGAGAGGCAGTGGCAGTGGAGGGACGTGGCGCCGTGCTCGGGACCGGGCACACCCGCGCGAAGTTCATCCTCATGGGTGAGCACTCCGTCGTCTACGGCCACCCCGCGATCGCGCTCCCTCTGCCCGCGCTGTCCATGGACGTCGAGATCAGGAGGGGCGACGGCGAGCCCCGCATCCGATCCGAGTACTTCTCGGGCGCTCTCGCCGACGCACCGGAGCCGCTCGCCGGGCCGCGAGCTGCCATCGACGCCGCCAGTCGCGCCTTCGACGTCCCCCTCGCCGGCGTGACGGTGGACATCGAGAGCTCGATCCCGCCCGAGCGGGGACTCGGATCGAGCGCGGCGACGGCTGGAGCCATCGTCCACGCGTTCGCCGAGGCCGCCGGACGAAGGATCTCGGACCAGGAGCATTTCGACCTCGTCCAGGTCGCGGAGCGGATCGCTCACGGCACCCCGAGCGGTCTCGACGCGGTGGCCACCAACTCGCGCGTGCCGGTGCTGTTCCGCCATGGCGCGACGGAGGCACTCCCGATGGCGCTCGAGGCGACCTTCGTGCTCGCGGACACCGGGGTCCGCGGCCGGACCCGGCTGGCCGTCGCCGGCGTGCGACGTCTCCGCGCGGAGCGACCGGAGTGGGCCGAGGCTCGAATCGATCGCCTCGGCGAGCTCACCGACGGCGCCGTCGACGATCTCGCGAGCGGTCACCGCGTCGTGCTCGGGGACCGCATGGC
>CAKTZW010000252.1 GCA_934636065.1 uncultured Labedella sp. | reverse complement strand
GCCTCGATCATCACGCGCGGGCTCGTCGAGATGACGGACTTCGCGGTCGCACGCGGGGCCAAGGCCGAGACCCTCTCGGGGCTCGCGGGTCTCGGCGACCTCATCGCGACGTGCCAGTCGCCGTTGTCGCGGAACAACACCGCTGGACGCCTGCTCGGGCAGGGCTACAGCTTCGGAGCCGTCGTGAAGCAGATGCAGCAGACGGCCGAGGGGCTCGCCTCCGTGGCCCCCGTGCTCGAGCTCGCGCGCGAGATCGGGGTGGAGATGCCCATCGTGCAGCAGGTCAAGCAGGTCCTCGACGGGACGCTCGACCCGAGGGACATCGCTCCCCATTTGACGACGGACAGTGACGAGCCGCAAGGCGAGAGGACAGGCGATGACAGCGAGACGACGAGTGGTGGTCCTCTTCGGCGGGCGCTCAAGCGAGCATTCGATCAGCTGCGCGACGGCCGGGGGAGTGCTCTCCGCGATCGACCGTGAGCTCTTCGAGGTGATCCCGGTCGGGATCACACGCGAGGGGGCGTTCGTCCTCGAGGACGACGACCCGGCGAAGTTCGGACTCGACCCGGAGCGACTCCCGGAGGTCGCCGACAACGCGTCCCGTGTGCTCTGGCCGGAGAACGCTTCGAGCCGTGAGCTCCGCGTCGTGCACGCCGACGGTCGTACCGCGTCGCTCGGCGTCGTCGACGTGGTCTTCCCGATCCTGCACGGTCGGTACGGCGAGGACGGCACGGTTCAGGGGCTCTTCGAGCTCGCCGGACTGCCGTACGTCGGATCCGGGGTCCTCGCGTCGTCCGTCTCGATGGACAAGCACTTCACGAAGACGGTCCTCCAGCACGCGGGCATCTCGGTCGCGCCGTGGGTGACCGTGTCAGCGCTCGGCCACGCTGCGGACCCCGACGCCGCGCGACGGAGCGCCGAACAGCTCGGCTTCCCCGTCTTCGTGAAGCCCGCTCGCGCGGGCTCGAGCGTCGGTGTGTCGAAGGTGGACGGCCCGGAACTGCTCGACGCGGCCGTCCGCGACGCGCTCGTGCACGACGACCGGGTGCTGATCGAATCGACGGTCGTCGGCCGCGAGGTCGAGATCGCCGTGCTCGAGGGCCGGGACGGCGCGGAACCGCGCACGTCGGTCGCCGGCGAGATCGTCGTCTCGGGGCGGGGCTTCTACGACTTCGACGCCAAGTACCTCGATGCTCCCGGCATCGAGCTCGTGTGTCCGGCCGCGCTGTCGGACGATGAGCTCGCGGAGATGAGTCGCATCGCGCGTGACGTGTTCGTCGCCGTCGGGGCCGAGGGACTCGCGCGCGTGGACTTCTTCCTGACCGCCGACGGGTTCGTCGTCAACGAGCTCAACACTCTGCCGGGCTTCACCCCGATCTCGATGTTCCCGAAGTGCTGGCTCGCCTCCGGCCTCGCGTACCCCGACCTCATCACCGAGCTGCTCGAGATCGGCGCCGAACGCGGAGCCCGATGAGCCCGAACGCCGGCCCGGGGCCGGGACCCACTGTCGCGGACGTCACCGAGGCTGAGCTGCTCGCCCGCATCCTGCCCCTGCTGCCGGGGGCCGCAGCCGCGAGCGTGGGGCCCGGGGACGACGCGGCGGTCGTCGCCGCCCCCGACGGTCGCTTCGTGGTGACGACGGATCTGATGGTGCACGGTCCCGACTTCCGGCTCGCGTGGTCCACTCCGTGGGAGCTCGGCTGGAAGGCGGCCGCGACGAATCTCTCGGACGTCGCCGCGATGGGGGCGACGCCCTCGGCGCTCGTCGTGGCGATCGCCGCGACCCCGTCGCTCCCGGTGCGCGCTCTCGAGGAGTTCGCCCGGGGGATGCGTGACGCGTGCGCCGCGCTCGCGCCCGCATGCGGCGTCGTCGGCGGAGACCTGTCGGTCTCCGACACGCTCACGATCGCCGTCACCGCCTTCGGTGATCTCGACGGTCGTGACCCGGTCCTGCGGTCGGGCGCGCGGGTGGGCGACGTCGTGGCGGTGTCCGGCCCCCTCGGTGCCGCCCACGCGGGCCTGCGACTGCTCTTCTCCGAGGCCGTCGACGGGTCGGGACGACCCGACGCCGCTCTCGCCGCGGCGTTGCGGGAGCGGTCGGACGCCGAGGTGAGCGGGCAGCTCGCCCCGCGGCCTCCGATCGGCGACGGCGTCCTCGCGGCTCGAGCGGGCGCGACGTCCATGCTGGACCTCTCCGACGGGCTCGCCCTCGATGCCGCTCGTGTCGCGGCGGCGAGCGGCGTCGCGCTCGATCTGGACGGGACGGCGCTCGGCGACGACCCGGAGGGCGCCCTGCGCGGGGGCGAGGACCATTCGCTGCTCGCGACGTTCCCGGCGGAGGCGACGCTTCCCGGTGGATTCCGCCCGATCGGGGTCGTGGTCGCCGAGCCCCGGGGCGTCGTGCTGCGGGGAGGTGCCCCCGTCGATGCCGACGGGTGGGACCCCTATTCGGATTGGGACGGCGGCGTCGGGTGACCCGAGCGGGCGGTCAGCGCCCCGCCTCGTCCGTGGCGAGGTGCTCGGTCGCGTCGTCCTGAGCCGAGCCGTCGCCGGCCGTCGTCGCGAACCAGACCCGCGTCTCGCCGTAGTCGCGGTGACGCAGCGGCTCGAGGCCGTCCGGCCAGGTGGGCTCGGGGGAGCGCGCGCTCCGCTCGACGACGATCACGGCGTCGGCGGCGAGGGCCGGCCGGACGGCCTCGAGGTCGAGCGCGAGGTCGGCGTCGCCGAGGTCGTACGGGGGATCGACGAGCACCAGGTCGATCGGCCCGCTCGCTCCGCCCAGGTAGGACCGCACGGACTGGAGGGCGACCGAGATCGTCGTCCTCTCCCCGGTCGCGCGCCGCACCAGAGCCGCGTTCTCGCGGCACAGCGTCGCGGCCTTGGCGTTCCGCTCGACGAGGACGACGGAGGCCGCGCCCCGCGACGCGGCCTCGAGGCCGAGCGCGCCGGAGCCGGCGTAGAGGTCGAGCACGCGTGCCCCCTCCAGAGCGTCCCACGACTCCAGGGACGAGAAGATGGCCTCGCGCACCCGCTCGCTCGTCGGCCGTGTCCCGGAGCGGGGGACGGCGAGTCGCACCGATCGGGCGCGTCCGGCGATGATCCTCGTCACCGTTCGAGCCTAGCGGGGCCGGTCGCGTCGACCGTCGGAGGGGGCCTGTCGGAGGGCGACCGTAGAATCGGGGGATGAACGCGCTCGGACTGGACGATCGGCTCGATCGTGTTCTCGGGGCGAAGACGGCCGGCGTGTTCTCCCGCGCGTTCGAGTACCGCACCGTGGGAGATCTCCTCGCGCACTACCCGCGCCGCTACGCCCGGCGCGGCGACCTGACGGTGCTGTCCGAGCTGCCGATGGACGAGACGGTCACGATCGTGGCGAAGGTCGTGCAGGTGAACGAGCGCTCGATGCGCGCGCGTCGCGGTTCGATCCTCGAGGTCCTCATCTCCGACGGCAACGGGGCGCTCACCCTCACCTTCTTCAACCAGTCGTGGCGGGCGAACGAGCTCACGCCCGGGCGCTCGGGGGTCTTCGCGGGCAAGATCGGCTCGTACAAGGGTCACAATCAGCTCGCCCACCCGACGTACGAGCTCTTCGAGCCGGACGCTCCGAGCGGCATCTCCCCGAAGGTCTGGGCGGAGACCCCGATCCCCATCTACCCGGCGACCGCGTCCGTCACGAGCTGGGTGATCCAGAAGTCCGTCGCCCTGGTGCTCGATGGACTCGGCGACGTCGAGGATCCCGTGCCCGCCGATGTCACCGCCTCCGAACGGTTGATCCGGTTCCGGGACGCTCTCGAGCGCATCCACCGTCCGGCGGACGACGACCACTGGCGGAGTGCCCGCGACACACTGCGATTCCACGAGGCGTTCGTGCTGCAGGCCGGGTTGCTCCAGCGCCGGCTCTCCGAGCGCGCCGAGCACGCGACAGAGCGCGTCGCACGGGCGGGGGGTCTCCTCGAACGGTTCGATGCGGCCCTGCCCTTCTCGCTCACGGACGACCAGCGGACGGTCGGCGCCGAGATCGCCGCCGAGCTGCAATCGGGCACAGCCATGAACCGCCTGGTCCAGGGCGAGGTCGGCTCCGGGAAGACCCTCGTCGCCCTGCGCGCGATGCTCGCGGTCGCGGAGTCCGGCGGACAGTCGGCTCTTCTCGCCCCGACCGAGGTCCTCGCGGCGCAGCACCTGCGCTCGATCGTCGCGGCGCTCGGACCCGACCTCGCGGCGGAGCTCGCGCCCGTCCTGCTCACCGGGCAGCTGTCCACCGCGGAGCGCCGGCGCGCCCTGCTCCGCATCGTGAGCGGTCAGGCCCGGATCGTCGTCGGGACCCACGCCGAGGGCCACGAGGGCAAGGTGCACGGCAGAGGTGCCAGAAGCCAAGGCCACGACTT
>CAKTZW010000251.1 GCA_934636065.1 uncultured Labedella sp. | reverse complement strand
GGTGGAGATCGAGCTCGCCGATCGATGGTCCGAACGCGGAGGGGTCGTCCGCCAGCCAGTCGGGGCCGCCCTCGTAGCTCGCCTCGATGCGGTAGCCCTGGTGTCCCGCGACGTGCGCGCCCTGCCAGATGCCGGAGCGGAGGTGGGAGAGCTCGACACGGGCTCCGCTGTCCAGGACGGCGGCGACGCGTGTCGCCATCGGCCGACGCGCACGGATGACGGTGAGCGCGTCGGTCACGCCGTCCGCCGAGACCGGGTGGCTGCCGAGCACGGAGTGCGGGTCGTGGTGCTCTCCCGCCGCGACGCGATCGAGCAACGCATCCTCGAGCACGGGGACGGCGACCTTGTCGGGCGCCGAGCGCTGCTGCTCCCTCGAGACGCTGTCGTCGGGACGGGGCGCAGGCGGCGGTGTCGGGGGGATCGTGCTCACGGTCAGTCCTCCAGGATCTCGAGAATGTGCACCGGGGTGGTGAAGGCGTCGAGCTTGACGTAGTTGTGCTCGCCCCAGTTCCAGACGGCGTCGGTCACGAGGTCGTGCACGCGGAACGGGGTGTCGTGCGGGATGCCGAACGCGGTCGCGTCCAGGTGGACCGTCGTCTCGCGGACGGAGTGCGGGTCGACGTTCGCGACGACGATGATGCTGTCGGAGGAACCCGTCGGGGAGTGGGCCGCCGCGATGTGCTTCGAGAAGACGAGGATGCTGTCGTCCTCCGACGAGTGCACCCGCAGGTTGCGCAGCTGGCCGAGGGCGGGGTGCTCACGACGGATGCGGTTGAGCGTGCCGATGAAGAGCCCGAGCGAGCCTCCGGCCGCTTCGGCGGCCGCGTAGTCCCGCACCTTGTACTCGTACTTCTCGTTGTCGATGTTCTCCTCGGAGCCCGGACGGGCGACGTTCTCGAAGAGCTCGAAACCCGAGTAGACGCCCCAGAGCGGGCCGGCTGTGGCCGCGAGGGCCGCCCGGATGGTGAAGGCGGCGGGACCGCCGAACTGGAGGTACTCCGTCAGGATGTCCGGCGTGTTGACGAAGAGGTTCGGGCGGTAGTAGTCCGCCGTCTCCGTCGAGATGCTCGTGAAGAACTCCTCGAGCTCCTCGCGCGTGTTGCGCCACGTGAAGTAGGAGTAGCCCTGCTGGAAGCCGACCTTCGCGAGCGCCCGCATCATCGCCGGCCGCGTGAAGGCCTCGGCGAGGAAGACCACGTCCGGATCCGCGGCATTGACCTCGGCGATGAGCCACTCCCAGAACTCGACGGGCTTCGTGTGCGGGTTGTCCACGCGGAAGGTGCGGACACCGAGCGACATCCAGTAGCGCACGATCCGCAGCACCTCGGCGCGGATGCCCTCCGGGTCGTTGTCGAAGTTGATCGGGTAGATGTCCTGGTACTTCTTCGGCGGGTTCTCGGCGTAGGCGATCGAGCCGTCGGGGAGCGTCGTGAACCACTCGGGGTGCTCCGTCACCCATGGGTGGTCCGGCGACGCCTGGAGGGCGAGGTCGATCGCGACCTCGAGGCCCTCGGCCGTCGCGGTGTCGAGGAAGGACCGGAAGTCGTCGACGGTCCCGAGGTCCGGGTGGATCGCGTCGTGGCCGCCCGCCGACGATCCGATCGCCCACGGGGAACCGGGATCGTTCGGCCCCGCGTTCAGCGTGTTGTTCGGTCCCTTGCGGAAGGCGTGCCCGATGGGGTGGATGGGCGGGAGGTAGACGATGTCGAAGCCCATCGCCGCGACGGCGGGGAGTCGTTCGGCCGCCGTCCGGAAGGTGCCGGACTGCCACGAGCCGTCGTCGCGACGCTTCGCTCCCTCTGACCGCGGGAAGAACTCGTACCAGGAGGCGAAACCGGCGAGCGTCCGCTCGACGCGGATCGCGCGCGGCTCCGAGACCGACTGCAGGCCCATGAAGGGCCGTTCGACGGCGATCCGGGCCAGTTCGGGGTCGTCGAGCACGGCCCGCCGCTCGGCGGCCTTCTTGACCGACGCGAGGGTCTTCCCGAGGCGACCGAGCAGCGTGCGCTCCGCGGACGGGCGGGACGGGTCCTTCGACGCTTCCAGCAGGAGGTTCGAGCCGATGAGGTACATGAGCTCGACGTCGATGCCGGCGTCGATCTTGATCTCGGCGTTGTGGTGCCACGTCGCGAACTCGTCGGCGAACGCGAGGACGCGGTAGGTCCACGTGCCGAGCTCGTCGAGTCGCGCTTCGCCCTCCCAGGTGTCGGTGCCCGTCGGTCCCGGTTCGAGGACGAGGGTGGACTCCACTCCGCTCGGGGAGGTCAGGAGCGCGCGAACCCCGATGAGGTCGTGACCCTCGCGGAACGCGGTCGCGCGGAACGGCACGACCTCGCCGGCGAAGGCCTTGGCGGGCCACCGGCCTCCCTCCACCTCGGGCGAGAGTCCGAGGATCGGGATGCGACCGATCGAGGGGCTCGCTCCGGCAGCGGACGGGGGCTCCGCGGTCGTCGTCGTCGGTTGAACGTCCTGCGCCGACTGAAGGTCGGCCGTCTTCTTCGCCACCCTCCGACAGTATCCCGTCGCACCGGCGCGCGGCAGGCCCCGCGGCCGGGCGGGACCGTGGAGGCGGGACGCGCTACACTCCGCCCCCTCCCGTAGGCTGAGCGCGTGAAGGCCATTCGTCGATTCGCCGTCCGCCCCGCCCTTCCCGAGCGGCTCGCCGCTCTCGAGACCCTCGTCGGGAATCTGAGATGGGTGTGGCACGAACCCACGCGGGAGCTCTTCTCCGAGATTGCGCCGGGCGCCTGGGAGCACGCGCAGCGCGACCCCACCGCGTTGTTCGCCTCGGTCTCGCAGGCGCGGCTCGACGAGCTGGCCGCGGACGACGGCTTCGTCGGTCGGGCGAACGCGCTGCGGGACGACCTCGAGCGCTACCTCACCGAGCCCCGGTGGTACCAGGGGCTCGAGGAGGACCGCCCGCAGTCGATCGCCTACTTCTCGCCGGAGTACGGGATCACCGCTGCGCTGCCGCAGTACTCGGGCGGCCTGGGGATCCTCGCGGGCGACCACCTGAAGAGCGCGTCGGACCTCGGGGTGCCTCTCGTCGCCGTCGGGCTGTTCTACCGGTCGGGCTACTTCAGTCAGTCACTGTCGGCCGACGGGTGGCAGCAGGAGACCTATCCCATCGTCGACCCCGACGGGCTCCCGCTCTCACTCCTCCGTCACCTCGACGGCACGCCCGTCGACATCGTCCTCGCCCTGCCCGACGGCCGCTCCCTCAACGCGCGCGTCTGGGTCGCGAAGGTCGGTCGCGTGACGCTCCTCCTCCTCGACACCGACGTCCCCGAGAACGACGCCGACCTGTGCCAGGTCACCGACCGTCTCTACGGCGGCGGCGAGGAGCACCGGTTGCGGCAGGAACTGCTGCTCGGCATCGGCGGCGTGCGCGCCATCAAGCAGTGGTGCGACCTGACCGGGGCGGCCTTCCCCGCGGTGTTCCACACGAACGAGGGGCATGCCGGATTCCTCGGCCTCGAGCGCATCTCCGATCTCGTCGGAGCGGGCCTCGGCTTCTCCGAGGCGCTCGAGGTCGTCCGCGGCGGTGCCGTCTTCACGACGCACACGCCGGTACCGGCAGGCATCGACCGCTTCGACCCGGAACTCGTCAGACGGTACTTCTCCACGGAGCTGCTGCCCGGGGTCGACGCCGCCGACGTTCTCGCGCTGGGCTGCGAGGTCGACGCCGACGGCCGGCCGGGAGCCTTCAACATGGCGGTCATGGGCTTCCGGCTCGCGCAGCGTGCGAACGGCGTCTCGCGACTGCACGGCGAGGTGTCGCGGCGCATGTTCAGCTCGTTGTGGCCGGGCTTCGACGAGGCCGACGTCCCGATCGGCTCGATCACCAACGGCGTGCACCCGGCGACGTGGACGAGCCCGCATCTCGCGACCCTCGCCGAGGCGACGTGGGGGACGCGCGACACGACGTCCGTCGACTGGCGCGATCCCGCGCTGAGCGACGAGGCGCTCTGGGATGTCAAGCGCCGGCTCCGCGCCGAGCTCGTGGCGGACGCCCGGCGCCGGGTGGAGGCGTCGTGGGTCTCGCAGAACCCGGGTGGGGTCGTCCCCGATTGGGTCGGGAGCGTCCTCGACCCGGACGTCCTCACGATCGGCTTCGCCCGCCGGGTGCCGACGTACAAGCGGCTGACCCTCATGCTCCACGACGAGGATCGCCTGCGCGCGCTCCTGCTCGACCCCGAGCGTCCCATCCAGATCGTCGTCGCCGGCAAGTCGCACCCCGCCGACGAGGAGGGCAAGCGCCTCATCCAGCAGCTCGTCGAGTTCTCGGCGGACCCGGCGATCCGCTCGCGCATGGTCTTCCTGCCCGACTACGACATGGCGATGGCGATGACGCTGTTCCCGGGCACAGACGTCGGGCTGACCAACCCCCTCCGCCCGCTCGAGGCGTGCGGCACCTCGGGGAT
>CAKTZW010000250.1 GCA_934636065.1 uncultured Labedella sp. | reverse complement strand
GAGCAGCGTCGGCAGCTCGATCCCCGCCTCCACGCCGGGGTGGTGCGCGAGCACGTGGTTCACGAACGAATAGCACCCCATGAGCGCCTCGGACGAATCCGCGTTCGGCCCGATGACGGCGATGCTGCGGGGGCCGCCGGCCGCGGGCGAGGCGTCGCCGGAAGCGCTTCGACCCGGGTCCGACACCGCCGCGCCGAGCGGGAGGATCCCGTCGTTCGACAGCAGCACGACCGACTCCTCGGCGAGCCGCAGCGCGACGGCGCGGTGCTCCGCGGAGTCGAGATCGATCGCGGTCGGCGCCGCGTCGAAGGTCTCGTTGAGCAGGCCGAGCTCCTCCTTCTGCGCGAGCACCCGGAGCACGGCGAGGTCGACGAGATCCTCCTCGACGACACCCGCGCGGACGCGATCAGCGAGCTCGAGGTAGGCGTCGCCGGTCGGGAGCTCGACGTCGATGCCGGCCGCGAGCGCGAGCCGCGCCGCCTCCGCCTTGTCCGACGCGACGGCGTGCATGAGGTGCAGGAACGCGACCGAGAAGTAGTCGGAGACGACGACGCCGTCGAACCCCCACCGGTCCCGGAGGACGCCCGTGAGGTAGGTGGGATCCGCGCCGACGGGCACCCCGTCGATCTCCGCGTAGGAGTTCATGACGGAACGGACGCCGCCGTCGAGCACGGCCATCTCGAACGGGGGAAGCAGGACGTCGGCGATCTCGCGGGGTCCGGCGTGGACGGGGGCGTGGTTGCGGCCCGCTTGCGAGGCCGAGTAGCCGACGAAGTGCTTGAGCGTCGCGTGCACGCCCTCGGCCTGCAGACCACGGACGTACGCCGTGCCGATCGTGCCGACGACGTAGGGGTCCTCCGCGATGCACTCGTCGACGCGACCCCAGCGCGGGTCGCGGATCACGTCGAGAACCGGCGCGAGGCCCTGGTGCACGCCGAGCTCCCGCATCGACCGCCCGATGAGCCGCGACATCTCCTCCACGAGCTCGGGATCGAAGGACGCACCCCAGGCGAGCGGGGTGGGGAACGTCGCGGCCTGCCAGGCCGCGAGTCCCGTGAGGCACTCCTCGTGGACGAGCGCGGGGATGCCGAGCCGCGTCTCCGCGACGAGTCGGCGCTGCTCCCCCCACAACCACGCGGCCCGCTCCGCCGGGTCGACCGGCCGCGTGCCGTACACGCGGGTGAGCTGCCCGAGGCCGTGGCGCGTGAACTCCTCGTAGCGCGTGCTCGTGGCCATCTCGCCCGCGAGGGGCGCGACCACCTCGTCGCCCTGGTCCACCCAGAAGCCCACGAGCTGGGCGAGCTTCTCCTCCACCTTCATGCGAGCGAGGAGATCGCGGACGCGTTCCGAGAAGCGCGACTGAGGCTCCTGGACCGGAGACTGCTGGTCCGGAGACTGCTGGACCGGAGACTGCTGGACCGGAGACTGCTGGACCGGCGCAACCGGGGACTGCTGGGGATCGTGCACGGGGTGAGTCCTTTCGACGGTCATCCCTTGACCGCCCCGGTGAGTCCGCCGACGATGCGGCGTTCGAAGAGCGCGAAGAAGATCAGTGCGGGGATCATCGACAACGACGTGAAGGCGAGGACCTTGGCCGTGTCGACCGAGTACTGCGACGAGAACGCCTGCACCCCGAGCGGCAGCGTGAACGTCGCCTCGTTGTTGAGGATGAACAGCGGGAGCAGGTAGCTGTTCCAGCTGGCGATGAACGCGAGGATGCCGACGGTGATGACGCCGGGCATCGCGAGCGGCACGACCATGCGCCAGAAGAACCCGAGCCGGCTGCAGCCGTCGATGAAGGCCGCCTCCTGGATCTCGTCGGGGATGGCGCGCAGGAACGGCACGAGGATGATGATCGTCGTCGGCAGCGCGAACGCGATCTGCGGCAGGATCACGCCGCCGAGCGAGTTCATGAGCCCGAGGTTCTTCACGAGGATGTAGAGCGGCGTGATCGCGACGGTCATGGGGAACATGAGACCGGCGGCGAAGATCGCGTAGAGGGCTCCGCGTCCGCGGAAGCGGTACCGGGCGAGGACGTAGCTCGCCATGAGGCCGAGCACGACCACGCCCGCCGTCGTGGCCAGTCCCGCGATCGTCGAGTTGAGGACCTCGCGCCAGAAGATCCCGCCCGTGAGCACGTCGAGGTAGTTGCCGATGTTCCACACCGACGGGAACCCGGACGGATCCGTCGTGATCTCGGAGTTCGACCGGAAGCCGCCGATGATGATGAAGGCGACGGGCGCGAGCATCGCGACGATCACGACGACGGCCGCGACGTACCCGAGGGGGCGACCGATCCCGCGCCGCACGGGCGCACGATCGGGGGCCCGACCGCCCGGGCGAACGCCCGGCATGTTCACGGTCTGCAGTGAGGCGGTCATCGTCCGGCCTTTCCGGTGAGGGCGCCGTCGGTGTCGCGGCGCAGCACGAACCGCTGGTAGAGCAGGGCGACGACGAGGGAGACGAGGAAGAGCACGACCGCGACGGCGTTTCCGAAGCCGTAGCTGCCCGCGTTGCGACCGTTGGTGACGAGGTAGGTCGCCATCGTCGAGGTGCCGGCCGTCGCGGAGACGTACTGGCCCCAGATGATGTAGACGAGGTCGAACAGCTGGAGCGCGCCGATGATGGACAGGAACGCCCAGATCCGGAGCGTGGGGGCGAGCAGCGGCAGCGTGATCGACCGCTGGATCTGCCAGTAGGACGCGCCGTCGATCGCCGCGGCCTCCGACAGCTCCTCGGGGATGCCCTGCAGCCCCGCGAGGAACAGGATCACGGCGAAGCCGATGTACTTCCACGTGATGATCGCCATGAGGGTCCAGATGGCGATGTCGGGGTTCGACAGCCAGTCCTGCGTGAAGCCGCCGAGCCCGATCTTCTCGAGCAGTCCGTTCACAGCGCCGTTGGTCTGGAGCATGAGGCTCCAGCCGGTGCCGACGACCACCTCGGAGATCACGTACGGCACGAAGATCAGCACGCGGATGATCGACTGCCCGCGGAGCTTCTGATTGAGCAGCAGTGCGAGCAGGATCGCGATGGGCCCCTGCAGCACGAGCGACAGCACGACGATGACCGCGTTGTGCCGGAGCGCGTCGTGGAAGGTCGGGTCCTGCAGGATCGTGAGGTAGTTGCGGAACCCCACGAACTCGGTCGGGACGCCGTATCCCTGCCAGCTGAAGAAGCCGTAGTACGCCGCCATCACGATCGGGAAGATCACGAAGGCGAGGAACACGATGAGGGCCGGGCCGACGAGGAGCGCGATCTCGGCTCGCGCCCCCCAGACGCCGCCCCGCGCCCGCACGGGGCTCGGGGGCGGCGGCAGGGTCCCGGTGGCCCGGCGGGCCTCGCCGTCGGCGAGGTCCGCCGGGGTGTCCGTCTCGGTCGACGAGCTCACCTGGGTGTGGAGCATGGGAGTGCCTAGGCCTTCGCTGCTGCCGCGTTCACAGCGTCGACGAGTTCCTCCGGCGAGCTCTTGCCCGCGAGCAGGTCGACGACGCCCACGTTGAGCGCGTTGCCCACGTTGAGGCCGTAGACCGTGTCGAGCCACTGCGAGACGTACGGGGCCGCATTGTAGGCCTCGAGGATCTGCTGCAGGTAGGGCTCCGTGACGGCTTCCTGCGCGACGGTGTTCACCGGCGGGGCGTTGAAGGCCGCGTAGTAGTTCTCCTGGACGTCGCTCGTCGCGAGGTAGTTCAGGAAGTCGGCGCACTCCGGCGGCGCGGAGGCGGAGCAGGAGTAGCCGTCGACGCCGCCCATGATGGCGCCGGCGCCGCCGTCGCCGCCCTCGATCTCCGGGAACGGGAACCAGGCGAGGTCCGGGAGGGGCTTCTCGTCAGGGGTCAGCGACGCGATGACGCCCGGGTTCCAGGCGCCCATGAGCTCCATGCCGGCCTGGTGGTTGGCGATGAGACCGGCGGAGCTTCCGGCGCCCTGCTGGGCGGCCGTGGTGAGGAAGCCCTCGTTGAACGGCTCCGTGCCGGCGAACTCCTCGAGGTCCTCACCCGCGCGGACCCAGCACTCGTCCTCGAAGGACATCGAGTCGGCGGCCTCGGCGAGGGCGTCCTGGCTGCACTCGCGGAGCGCGAAGAAGTAGTACCAGTGCGCGGCGGGCCACGCGTCCTTGCCGCCGAGGGCGACGGGCTGGACGCCGGACTCCTTGAGGGCGCTCACGGTCGAGTCGAGCTCGTCCATCGTCGTCGGGGCCTGCTCGATGCCGGCGTCCGTGAAGAGGTCCTGGCTGTAGAAGATGCCGCCGGGGAGCACGGCGACGGGCATCGCCCAGATCTTGTCGTCGAGCGAGTTCGCCGAGAAGGATCCCTCGGGGATCTCGGAGGTCGCGTCGTCCGACAGCTTGTCTGTGAGGTCCATGAGCTGGCCGGCCGCGACCATGGCCGCCATCTTGCCGCCGCCGCGCTGCAGGAAGATGTCGGGGGCGTCGCCCGAG
>CAKTZW010000249.1 GCA_934636065.1 uncultured Labedella sp. | reverse complement strand
GTGTAGGGGGTCTCCTTCTGTCCGCCGGAGCAGCCGCACAGCAGCAGGGTCAGCAGGAGCAGGATAGATACAGTCTTTTTCATGCTTCAGGTCCCTCCTTGATGAGATCACGGTAGTAGAAATAGCGGCCGGCGTCGATGACGTGGCAGCGCAGGTATTCGATCCAGCGGGGGTAGCCGCTGAAGGTGAAGTGGCAGCCGTCGGCGGCGATGTCCGCCTGCAGCTGGCCGTTTTCGTCGGTGTAGACCTCGGCGGTGTTCAGCAGGACCACCCGCTTCTCCTTCGCCACCCGGATGATCTCGTCGACCGACAGGTACGCCCGCACCGGATGACCCTCCGCACCGATCTGGTACGCCTCGTCCGCCTTCAGTCGGTGGAACGAGTTGCGGTCCTCATAGGGGAAGACCGCGACAGTCTGAGCTCCCAGTTCGTAAGCGGCACGGAAGGCCCTGATGGCGATCTCTCCGCGGTTGGCGACCAGGATCTTCGTGAACATGCAGGGCCTTTCGGGAGGAGAGGAGCGCACAGGCAACGGTTAGGTTCCTCAACCGTTGTAAAGGTAACGTATCTGATTGTGCATGTACTCAGCGTGAGCAGCCTCAAGGGAGGCGTCGGCAAGACGACGGTCAGCCTCGGTCTGGCCTCCGCCGCGTTCGCGAAGGGCATCCGCACGCTCGTCGTCGACCTCGATCCCCAGTCGGACGTCTCCACGGGGATGGACATCTCCCTGTCCGGTCGCTTGAGCGTCGCCGACGTCCTCGCCTCGCCGAAGGAGAAGACGGTCCGCCAGGCCATCACCCCCTCGGGCTGGACGAAGACCCACGCGGGCACGATCGACGTGATGATCGGCAGCCCGTCCGCCATCAACTTCGACGGCCCCCACCCCTCGATCCGCGACATCTGGAAGCTCGAGGAGGCGCTCGCGCACGTCGAGTCCGAGTACGACCTCGTGCTCATCGACTGCGCGCCGTCGCTCAACGCGCTCACGCGCACGGCCTGGGCGGCGAGCGATCGCGTGAGCGTGGTGACGGAGCCGGGACTGTTCTCGGTCGCCGCCGCCGACCGCGCGCTGCGCGCCATCGAGGAGATCCGTCGTGGCCTCTCCCCTCGTCTGCAGCCGCTCGGCATCATCGTGAACCGCGTGCGGGCGCAGTCGCTCGAGCACCAGTTCCGGATCAAGGAGCTCCGCGACATGTTCGGCCCGCTCGTGCTCTCCCCGCAGCTGCCCGAGCGCACGGCGCTGCAGCAGGCGCAGGGCGCCGCGAAGCCCGTCCACATCTGGCCCGGCGAGAGCGCCCAGGAGATGGCGAAGAACTTCGACCTGCTGCTCGACCGAGTCCTCCGGACCGGTCGCGTCGGCGAATACGCCGAGCTCGCCGCTCCCAAGTCGAACGTCTGAGTTCATCAGAGTCAACTGCCCGCCGAGAGGTGCGTTCGTCACCGACGGGGTGGCGCACCCGCGCGGATAGCGGGGGTCAGGTAGCGGGGTTCAGGCGGAGCGGGCTGCTCGACGAGCGGCGAGCTCGTCCACGGCTTCGAGCGCCTGAGGCTCGAAGTCCACGAGCGTGGACTCCACCTCGCGGAGGACCTTCCCGACGGCGATGCCGAACACGCCCTGCCCGCGGCTCACCAGGTCGATGACCTCGTCGTTCGAGGTGCAGAGGTACACGCTCGCGCCATCGGACATGAGCGTCGTCTGCGCGAGGTCGTTGACGCCGGACTCGCGGAGCTGGTTCACGGCGGTGCGGATCTGCTGGAGGGAGATGCCCGTGTCGAGCAGTCGCTTCACGAGCTTCAGGACGAGGATGTCGCGGAATCCGTAGAGCCGCTGCGATCCGGAGCCCGCAGCGCCGCGGACCGTGGGCTCGACGAGTCCCGTCCGTGCCCAATAGTCGAGCTGGCGGTAGCTGATGCCGGCGGCTCGTGCAGCGACGGCGCCGCGGTAGCCCGCCTCATCCTCGAGGTCCGGAAGGCCGTCCGTGAAGAGCAGACCGAGACCGTAGCGCGCCTCGGCGGAGCGAGCGGCATCCGCGCCCGAGGCGTCGGTGCGATCCGTGTCACCCGTCCGACCGGTGTCACCGGGTCCGCTCATGTCATTGCCCTTCTCCGTCAGGTCGCGCAGTGCGCGGGGCCCGATCCACGACCGAGGTCCGACGCGATGTCTTCCTCGCGTGTACCTCTACGCTACCCAGAGCGGGGAGCTCCGTGTCCGACATCCGCCCGAGGAGCTCGGCGTGTCGAGCCGAGAAGCGAGGGCGATCGGATCGATCCAGTCTACGACCGCCCGGCCGTGGGCGCACGTCTTCCGTTCCGTGGACCTAGCTCGAGAACCGACCGAGCGCCTGCCGGATGAGGCTGCCCCTGACGGTCTCGAAGTGCCCGGCGATCTCGCCGGCGAGCTCTTGAGCCTTCGCACGGCTCGCGGCGTCTCCGCGCTTCGAGATGGGCATGAGCGCGCTCTCGATGAGGGCGAGCTCGCGCTCGGCCGCCGCGCGGAAACCGCGCAGGTGGCGGGGCTCGATGCCCGAGCGCTGCAGCTCGACGAGCGCCCTCAGCACCTGGACGGTGTCGTCCGTGTACGACTCAGACGGCACGATGAGCGACGCCGAGACGGCGTCGGTGAAGAGATGCGGGGTCGCGCCCGCCTCGGCGATGACGTCGTCCCGACCGAGACGACGGGCCGTCGGGATGATGCTCTGCACGGAGTCCCCCGCGCCCGAACCCGGGATCGCCGGGTCCTTCCCCGCGTCGAGATCGGCCAGATACGACCGGATCACCTTGAGCGGAAGGTAGTGGTCGCGTTGCATCGCGAGCACGACCCGCACACGCTCGACATCGGCAGCGGAGAACTTGCGGTAACCCGATCGTGTCCGAGCGGGGCGGACGAGCCCCTGCTCCTCGAGGAAGCGCAGCTTGGAGTTCGTCAGCTCGGGGAACTCGTTCGCCAGCCGAGCGAGGACCTGTCCGATGCTGAGCAGCGCGTCCGACGACGATGCCGACGGATTCCGCGCGGCACGTGCCGACACGCTCTAGCGTCCCGCGCCGGTGGCGAGATCGGCCCGAGAGGCGAAGAACGTGAGTCGGAACTTCCCGATCTGCACCTCGGCTCCGTCGCGCAGTTGCGCGGAGTCGATACGCGTCCCGTCGAAGTAGGTCCCGTTGAGGGAGTTGAGGTCGCGGATCTCGAAGGTCGTCCCGGACCGCACGAACTCGGCATGACGCCGCGACACCGTGACGTCGTCGAGGAAGATGTCCGCGTCCGGATGACGGCCGACGGTCGTGACCCCCGTGTCGAGGAGGAAGCGCGCCCCGGAGTTGGGGCCGCGACGCACGATGAGGAGAGCCGAGCCGGAGGGCAGCGCCGCGACGGCGTCCTGCTCCTCAGCCGACACATGCGAATCGAGGGCGTTCAACGCCTGGCTGAACTCCTCGCCGTATCCGACCGTGGTCTCCGCCCGGTCGGGTCGGCCCGTCACCGGACCGCGCACGAAGGCGCCCGTCGGCGGGTTGTTGTCGTCGGGAATCGTCACCGTGTACCTCCTACTCACTCAGCGTATCGGAAGACGAGGCCCCGCCCGAGCGGCTTTCCCGCCGGATGCGGACGGTATCGCGCAGGTAGACGAGCCCGGCCGCCCAGTAGAGCACCGCTCCCAGCACGGCGATGGCCGTACCCCCCGGTCGGGCGACGGCGGCGATGTCGGGGACGGCCGCGGCCAGCATGAGGATCGGGAGACCGACGAACAGACACGCCGTCGCGGCTTTGCCCACCAGGTTGACGGGAAGAGCACCGTGGCCGGCCTGCGCGAGCACGAGGGCGACCACGAGCAGCAGCACGTCGCGGGCGAGGATCGCGACGACCAGCCAGAGCGGGATGAGCTCGCGCATGACGAGCCCGAGGACCGCGGCGAGGATGTACAACCGGTCCGCCGCCGGATCGAGCAGCTGCCCGAGCCGCGTCACCTGGTTCAACCGACGGGCGAGGAATCCGTCGAGGAAGTCCGTGAAGCCGGACACCGCGAGCGTGATGAGGGCGGCGACATCCTGGCCGTCGATGAGGAACAGCAGGAACACCGGGACGAGAGCGAGCCGGACGAAACTCAGCACGTTGGGGATCGTCAGGATTCGGTCGCTCGGGACGTGCGACTCGGGTGGCGCCATCCGGACATCCTAGCGAGTCCGCCCGCTCCGGCGCGCTGTTCGCAGGCCGCCGGACCGGTGGTCTCCCCCGGTTCCCGGGCGGCGCGTGAGCGTCCCCCGAAAGCGGGCGGCACGAGGCGGCACGCTGGGGCGATTCCGACGTACTGTTGTCGCATGAACCCGGCCCCCCGCGAGCCCGGCGACATCGCGTCATGGACGGGGTCGGGTGACGTCGACCTCGTCCTCAGCAACGCCGCGCTGCAGTGGGTGCCGGACCACGTCG
Source organism: uncultured Labedella sp. (assembly GCA_934636065.1). Taxonomy (GTDB): domain Bacteria; phylum Actinomycetota; class Actinomycetes; order Actinomycetales; family Microbacteriaceae; genus Labedella. The sequence goes on along the minus strand of CAKTZW010000249.1, from coordinate 39 downwards.
GCGTCGTCACCCGGTGGTGGGCGGCGCTGCGGCCGGGCG
>CAKTZW010000248.1 GCA_934636065.1 uncultured Labedella sp. | reverse complement strand
CGGGCATGATGACATCCTCTCCGCCAGCGCCTCCCGGCACTAACGATCAGTTGTCACCTATCCGTTCCTCACGCCCAGATCATTGCGGAGACGTCGCGCGGTCGAACCGAATGCTGTGTAAAGGGTCGCGATCACTCCTAGGACGGAAACGACAACAGCTACGACCGCTACGACCGCTTGCCAATCAGAAAAGAACAGATTCACAGAGCAAGAATCTCGTATTTTCAGTCCTCGTCACGGGCGGGCGATAAACGAAGTCCCGACAAGTTTCGCAGTCGGCCGCGACGACAAAGTCGGGTTGGTTCAGAAGGTTGGTTCTCGCCGGATCCTCGGAAGGCGGGGATGACGCACTGCGCCACCCCCGCCCTGCCGGGTGTGAGGGACTAGCGGTCGAGCAGCTCCTGCCCCTCGGCGGCCGCGTTCTCGAGCGCCTCGGCGACGCTGACGTCGCCGTACATCGCGGCGCCCAGCTGAATGTTGAGCGCCTCCTCGATCTGCGGCCACGCCTTGTTCACGACGGTGTTGCTCTCGCCGCAGGCCATGGCCTCGGCGAAGCCCGCCAGCTCGGGCTTCGCCTCGACGAGGTCGGGCGACTCGAGCAGCTCGGTGGTCGTCGGGAGCACCGTCCCGTCGGCGCCATAGGTCAGCAGCGCCATGTTCTCCGGCTGCGAGAGGAACTCGATCCAGAGCCAGGCGGCGTCCTTGTTCTCCGACTGGTCGAAGATCACGAGCGTGTCGCTGGCGACGGTCGTGGCGCAGCCCTCGCTGCCCTCGGGCAGCGGAGCCGTGGCCCACTTGCCCTCGAGATCGGGGGCCTCCTCGGCGATCACGCCGGCGAACCACGCTCCCGCGGGGTACATGGCGATCTGCCCCTGGAAGAAGCCGAGGCGCGCGTCGTACGAGTTGGAGTTGAGGTAGTCCGGCGGCGCGAACTTCGCGAGGTCGACGTAGTACTCGGCCGCCTCGAGGCCCTCGGGCGAGTCGAAGGCGATCTCGGTGCCGTCCTCGTTGAGCACGTCCCCGCCGTTCTGCCACAGCCACGGGTACCAGTAGTACGCGGCCTCCGGAGCGAAGATCGCGGTGCCGTACTGCTGGTTGCCCGGGTCCGTGAGCGCCTCGGCCGCGGCGGCGTACTCGTCCCAGGTGGTGGGAGGCGAGTCGATGCCGGCGGCCTCGAACATGTCCGTCCGGTAGAAGAGCCCGGTCGATTCGCCGTCGATCGGCAGCCCGTAGAGGCTCTCGTCGTAGGTCGCGAAGTCGCGGAAGACCTTCACGTACGCCTCCGGGTCGACGACGTCGCTGCGGCCGATGTAGTTGTCGAGGTTGACGAGCGCGTTGCGTGCCGCGAAGCTCGCGACCGTGCTCGAGTCGACGTAGGCGGCGTCGGGCGGGTTGTTTCCGGCGATCTGGGTGGTCAGTTTCTGGGTCATCGAGTCGGCCGGCACCTGCTGCAGGTCGACGGTGATGTTGGGGTGCTCCTTCTCGAAGGCGGCCTTGACGGACTGCATCTCCTCGCTCTCGCCGACCCATGACGCGAACGAGATCGTGACGGGACTGGTCGGGTCTTCGATCGGGCCGGAGCCCTGTTCGCTCGTGTCGTTGCCGCTCGAACCGCCGCACGCGGTCAATGCGACGACGAGGGCTCCGCCGATGACCATGGTCACCGGTCTCCGTACACGTCTTCTCACCACAACTCCTTTGTTGACGGGATAGCACCGACAGCGCCTCTGCTGTGGGTGGTCAAAAGTATATACTCGTCAACTTTTACGTCAAGAGTCGAGTTGGCGTGGAATCGACGACCACTTGCGCATTGAAAAGCACACGGTTATATACTTTTCTTGCCGCCGGACCGGTCATCGTCGACCGCCCCGGTGAGAGCCGCTCGAAGAGGAGAACCATGAGCTCGACCACCGGAGTGGGCATACTCGGCTGCGGCCCCGTGACCCAGGCCATCCACCTGCCGACCCTCGAGAGGATCCCGCGGTTCCACGTCGCGCGCGTCATGGACGTGAACGCGGCTGTCGCCGAGCAGGTCGCGAGCCGGGTGGGAAGCGCCTGGAGCACGGATGCCGCCGAGGTCATCGCCGACCCGGACGTCGAGGTCGTCGTGGTGTGCAGTCCCAACGGGTTCCATGCGGAACAGGTGATCGCCGCGTGCCGTGCCGGTAAGAAGGCGGTGCTGTGCGAGAAGCCGCTCGCGATGACCGAGGCGGAGGCTGCGGAGATCGCGCGCGTCTCGACCGAGACGGGCGTCCCGGTCGTCGTCGGCGCCATGCACACGTTCGACCCCGGTTGGCTCGCGGCGCTCGAGCGCTGGAGCGAGATCCTCACCGAGGCGCACACCCTCCGCTACTCGATCACACTGCCGCCGAACCCGCGGTTCGAGGACTTCGCGACCGACATCGTCGGCCGTCCCGGCCCCTGGACCGGCGGCGAGTTCGACGCCGACGCGGCCGCCGGGATGATCCACGGCAGCATCATGGGCCTCGCGATCCACGACCTGCCGCTCATCCGGATGTTCTGCCCCGACTGGGAGGAGGCGGAGCTGCTCTCCGCCGACATCATCCGCACCGGTGGCTATCTGATCCACCTGAGGATCGGCGCCCGCGACGTCCGGGTCTTCGGCGTCATGACCCACACGATGCAACCGGAGTGGCGGCTCGAGGCGATCGGCGACGACGTTGCGCTCGACGTGGCCTTCCCGAACTCGTACGTGCACGCGGGGTCCGCCGTCGCGGTCCTGTCCCGCGACGGGTCGACCGAGAGCGTCGGCCCGTTCGCCGAGAACGGGTACGTGGGGGAGTGGGAGTTCGTCGCCGACCTCGTGGCGGGGAACGCCCAGCCGATCCCCGTCGAGCGTCTCGTCGATGACGTGGTCTTCGCCATCCGCCTCGCCGACACCGCGTCGGCGGAGGTCCGAGAACGCTTCGCGAGCGAGCAGGAGGTGGCGTGATGGGCCGGGTGCTGACGATCTCCTCCGCCGAGCGCGCGGAGCGGAGGCTCCGGTTGGGGGCCGCGACGCTGCCCGAGTCCTTCCGGTACGTCGAGGCGGCGGGCGACGTCGTCGGGCTCACGGGTGAGGACGACTGGCCCGCGCGCGCCGTGGCCGCGGTCTCGCGCGGTGCGCGCGGGGTGCTCGTCGTCGATCCCGTGCTCGTCGACGTGGAGTCCGTCGGGTCGGCGACCGGCGACATCGACGTGGCCGTGGTGCTCGATCGGGGCTGGGCGTCGTCGCCGAGCGTCGCGCGCGCCGCGGAGGAGTTCGCACGCGTCATCGATCGGGACGCGCTCGTCGAGAGCCGCGTGGATCTGCCGGTGGATGGCGAGATCGCCGAGGTGCTCTCGCGGCACCTGGCGCTCGTGCGGGCGGCCGTCGCCCCCGTCTCCTCGCTCCGTCTCGTCCGGCACGGGCCGACCGGGTACGACGCCGTCGGCGTGCTCGAGGGCGGGGCCCGCGTGAGCTTGACGGGCGTCTTCTCGTCCGCTCTGCCGGAGGCGGCGATGGTGCGGACGGTGCGTCAGACGGTGACGGTGATCCTGGAACTGGGCCCCGTGGACGTGGCCGCACCGGGACGCCTGCGCATCCTGGAGGACGGGGTGGAGCGCTCGCCGCTGACGCCGTTCGAGACCCCGCACCGCGCGGCGTGGCGTCGGTTGCACGACGCGGTGGTCTCGGGGCAGGGCGTGGACGACATCACGGCGTTCGCGGCGGACGCCGGAGTGCTCTCGGCGGCGCTCGAGGGCGTCGGGGCGCGTGCCGACGCCTGAGCGCGCGTCGACGATTTGCGGAGGGTCCCCGTCCGCTATCCGGTCGGCGTGCGGGCGGCTTAGAGTGGCGCAATGACCACTGCGACGATCAGGGGCCCGTACCGTCGGGGAATCGAGCGGCGGCGCGAGGTTGTGGCGATCGCGACCGAGGTGTTCGGCGAGTTCGGCTTCAAGGGTGGAACGCTCCAGCAGGTCGCCGACCGTATCGGCGGGACGCCGGCCGCGGTGCTCAAGCTCTTCGGCACGAAGGAGAAGCTCCTCCTCGCGGTGCTCGATCACTGGGACGGGGTGACGCGGGAGATCGCGCAGCAGGGCGACCCGACCGTTGCGCGGCTCGACGGGCTCGCGAAGCTCATGAGCTATCACGTGGAGCATCGGGGACTGTTGCAGCTGTACACGACGATGGCCGCCGAGGCGTCGACGCCGCAGCATCCGGCGCACGAGTACATGACGGCGCGGTACCAGCGCACGCTCGAGGACATGAAGGGCCAGTTCCGCGACGCGGCGGCCGCTCACCTGGTTCGGGCTGTTCGACATTCCCTACCTGCCGGTCGGCGAAGCGGCCGGCGCCTTCGGCCATGACGCGCACTCGCTGCTCGGCTGGCTGATGCTGGCGCTGGTGGCGCTGCATGTCGCCGCGGCGCTGCGCCACCGGCTGATCCTGCGCGACAGCATATTCGCCCGTATGGCTC
>CAKTZW010000247.1 GCA_934636065.1 uncultured Labedella sp. | reverse complement strand
CTATGGGGAGTCATCCTCCGCGCACTGGCCGCCCGGCTCGGCGACACCGGCACGCCGAGCGGTCGCGACGTCGCGGCGGGCATCTCCGCGGGCCTCCACGACGTCATGGAATACGGCAAGGCCGAGCCCGGCGACAAGACTCTCGTCGATGCGCTCGCGCCCTTCGCCACGACGCTCACGGAGGCCGTCGACTCCGGCGCACCGCTCGAGACCGCGTGGCGGTCCGCAGCGGAGGCCGCGACCACCGCCGCGAGCGACACCGCAGACCTGATGCCCCGGATGGGGCGTGCCCGCACGCACGGCGAGCACGCCGTGGGCACCCCGGATCCCGGCGCCGTGTCCCTCGCCATGATCGCCACCGTCACCGCCGGCGTGCTCTCCGAGCGCGCTTGACCCACCCCCACGAAAGGAACCCCATGTCCGACTCTCAGCCACTCCGCTTGGTCGTCGGAAGCGACGACGCCGGCTTCGACTACAAGGAGATCCTCAAGAAGGATCTCGAGGGGCACACCGGTGTCGCATCGGTCGTCGATGTCGGCGTGGACGCCGATGGCCACACGGCCTACCCGAAGGTGGCCATCGCCGCCGCCGAACTCGTCGCCCGCGGCGAGGCCGACCGTGCGCTGCTCGTCTGCGGCACCGGCCTCGGGGTCGCCATCTCGGCCAACAAGGTCGCGGGCGTCCGTGCCGTCACCGCGCACGACTCCTTCTCGGTGGAACGCGCGGTGCTCTCGAACGACGCCCAGGTCCTCACCCTCGGCCAGCGCGTCATCGGTATCGAACTCGCCCGCCGTCTCGTGCGCGAGTGGCTCACCTACCGGTTCGATCCGACATCGGCATCCGCCGCGAAGGTCGCCGTCATCGACGAGTACGAGAGCACCGGATCCTGCTGATGACGCCGGTCACGGTCGGGATCAGTCTGAAGACCTATTTCACCCACGCGCGCGCGACGGGCTGGTTCGCCGACGTCGCCGCGCGCGCGGGATCGCTCCCGGCTCTGACCGACGGCACCGTCCGTCTGATCGTCATTCCCACGTACCCGCAGCTCCCGGCGGCGCTCGAGGCCTTCGCCGCCACCCCGATCCTCGTCGGATCGCAAGACGTCTCGGCCTTCCCTCCGGGCGCGTACACCGGGGAGGTGACGGGCGAGGAGCTCGCGGAACTCGGTGTCGCGTTCGCCGAGATCGGGCACGCGGAACGCCGTCGCCTCTTCGACGAGACCGACGAGGTCACCGCGGCGAAGGCCTCGATCGTGCTGCGAGCGGGCATGCAGCCCCTGCTGTGCCTCGGCGAGCACGGCCGTCCGGGTGAGAGTGACGCAGCGGCCGCGGTCGTCGCGCAGCTTCACGCCGGCCTCGTCGGCGCACCGGCTGGTCCGATCACGGTCGCCTACGAGCCCGTCTGGGCCATCGGAGCGCCCGAACCGGCCCCCGTCGCCCACATCGCCGGCGTGACGACGGCGGTCCGCGAGGCGCTCGACGCGCTCCCCGAGCGCGCCGGCTCCGCCGTCATCTACGGCGGATCAGCCGGGCCGGGGCTGCTCTCCGAACTCGGCGGCACGGTCGACGGGCTGTTCCTCGGGCGCTTCGGCCATGACGTGGAGAACCTGCTCGCCGTGATCGGCGAGGCGACCGAACTCGCCGATCGCCGCGCCGTCGGTCTCGAGGATCGCGCCCCGGCGCCCGGGGTGGACGCATGATCGGCTTGAGCTCCTACGCCTTCTTCTGGCAGCAGTCCGATCGTGTGGATGAGCCGCTCCCGCTCCGCGGCGCCTTCGAGGCCACGCGCGACCTCGGCGTCGAGCTGTTCCAGATCTGCGACTACGCACCGCTCGACGCCCTGAGCGACGCCCACCTCGCTGACGCGGCCGCCGCCGCTCGCGATCTGGGCATCACCGTCCAGTTGGGGACGAAGGGCGTCTCACCCCACCACCTCGAGCGATACGTGCGCCTCGCCGAGACCTTCGACGCCCGCCTCGTGCGCAGCATGGTCCACGGCCGCGACTCCCGTCCCTCCCTCGGCGAGGCGGAGCAGCAGTTGCGCGCCGTACGGTCGGCCTTCGAGTCGTCCGGGATCTCTCTGGCGCTCGAGACCTACGAGCAGGTGGCCACCGCCGACCTGGTCTCTCTCGTCGACGCCGTCGGCAGCGACTCCATCGGCATCTGCCTGGACCCGGCGAACGTCGTCGCCCGCCTCGAATCGCCGCGGGAATGCGTCGAACTCGCCGCGCCGCGAGTGCTGAACGTGCACGCGAAGGACTTCGCGTTCGCCCGGCAGGCCGGCTGGGTCGGCTTCACCTACAGCGGCGCCGTCCTCGGGCACGGTCTGCACGACTACGTCCACCTGCTCTCGACAGTCCGGCCGCGCGAGCGCGGCATCGACGAGATCGTCGAACACTGGCTCCCGTGGCAGGGAGACGCCGACACCACCGTCCGAACCGAGCGGGACTGGACCCGCCGGAGCATCGAGTATCTGAGGAGCACGACATGACCGTCACCACCGAGAACCATAAGATCGCCGTCATCGGCGCAGGCGGGAAGATGGGCATGCGTGTGTCCAACAATCTCGCTCGGACCGAACACACCGTGTGGTACGTCGAGAACTCCCCGGCCGGGCGGCAGCGCACCACCGACGCGGGCCGCGAACTCACCGACTCAGCCGCGGCGGTGGCCGACGCGGACATCGTCGTGCTCGCCGTGCCCGATCTGGCCCTCGGCCCGGTCACGGCCGACCTCGTGCCGCAGCTGAAGCCCGGCGCGATCGTGTTGACACTCGATCCCGCCGCCGCCTACGCGGGCTTGCTGACCACACGAAGCGACGTCATCCAGGCCGTCGCGCACCCCTGCCATCCCTCCGTCTTCCTCGAGCGCACCACGAAGGAGGAGTGGGCCGACACCTTCGGAGGCATCGCCGCTCCGCAGGACGCCATCGCGGCGATCGAGTCGGAGGACCCGGTCAAGAAGGCCATCGTCGAGGACACGGTGCGGGCCATCTACGCCCCCGTGGTCGACGTGCACTGGGTGACGATCAAGCAGCTCGCCCAGCTCGAGCCCACGCTCGTGGAGACAGTGGCCTGCATGATCGGATCCCTGCTCAACGAGGCGCTCGACGAGGCGATCCACACCATGGGCGTCCCCGAGGAGGCGGCCCGCAGCATCCTGTACGGCCACACGCAGGTCGCCCTCGCCAACGGACTCCGCGGAGACAACCCGTTCAGCGACGCGTGCCTCATCGCGATGGACTATGGTCGCGAGAGCATCATCAAGGAGGACTGGAAGAAGATCTTCCGCGACGACGAGCTCGACAAGAACCTCGCGCGCATGTTGCACCTCGACCACATCGAGCGCTGAGGATCGCGACATGACTCGACTCTCCGGAAAGACCGCGCTCGTGACGGGCGGCGCCCTCGGCATCGGCCTCGCCGTCGCCCAGCGCTTCGCCCGTGAGGGCGCCCGCGTGGTGCTCGCCGACCGCAACCTCGACGGCGCCGCAGACGCCGCGACCGAGATCGGCCCCGGCGCGCGCGCGATCAGGATGGACATCTCCGACGAGGCATCCGTCGCCGCCGGCTTCGCCGAGGTCGAGGCCGACGGCTGGTCCCCGGATGTGGTCGTCGCCAACGCGGGCGTGCAGCTCTTCGGGCAGGACGCCCCGGCGGCCGACCTCGACCTCGAGGTGTGGCGGCGCACCATGGACATCAACCTCACCGGGACGTTCCTCACGGTGAAGTACGCCGTGCGCGGGATGATCGCTCGCGGCGGCGGTTCGATCATCCTCACCGGCAGCCCCACGGGGGTGAACGGCGAGGGCAAGGATTTCACCGCCTACAGCACCTCGAAGGCCGGGGTGCACGGGCTCGGTCGAACGGTCGCTGCGGCATATGCGTCGCACGGCATCCGAGTGAACACCGTCCAGCCCGCCTACACGGAGACGCCGCTCGTCGCCGCCATCAGCGGGGATCCGGAGTCGCGAGCGGCGATCGTCAGTCGCATCCCGATCGGTCGCGCCGGCACGCCGGACGACGTGGCCGGCATCATGGTCTACCTCGCGAGCGACGAGGGCTCCTTCGCGACGGGCGCCCTGTTCCAGGTCGACGGCGGGATGACCTCGCTCTGATGACGGCGACCGGGTGGGACGACGAGGGCGTCGCCTGGCGCTCGGGCCGGTGGTCGCTCGAGCGCCGTGGGGACGAGCTGGCCGACGTCGCCTTCGAGGGCCGAGCGGTGCTCCGGAGCATCCGCGCGGTCGTGCGCGATCACGACTGGAACACCGCCGAGTGGACGGTGGGACCGGTCGTCGAGGGCGACCAGGTACTGCGGGTCCCCCTGCAGTCGGTGCTCGACGACAGCGACATCCGGGGCGAGCTCGTCGTCTCCGTCGCCGGCGGGAACTTCTCGGCGTCGCTCGACGTCACGTCCCACCGCGACTTCGACACGAACCGCACCGGTCTCGTCGTGCTGCAC
>CAKTZW010000246.1 GCA_934636065.1 uncultured Labedella sp. | reverse complement strand
GGCCAGCGGATGGAACGGCGGCCGTCCTCGTTCGCCGAGACCGTCGGCCGGGTGAACTGGTAGTCGTAGTAGTCCTCGGGGTCGACGGATGCGAGCGGCACGAGGTCGAGCTGCTCCTGCAGGAGCCGGACCGCTCCCGTCGCGGCGTCTCCGGCGTCGTTCCAGCCCTCGAATGCGACGACGAGAACACGCCCTGTCGAGAACGCTTCGACTTCAGCCGACACGTGCACCAGCCCTTCCGCAGCCGTCTGGCCGATCGATCACTCCAGGATAGGCGCATTCGCGGACCCGGTAGCATTGAACCCCGTGACCACTCAGCTGCCCGATGCCGTCCTGTGGGACATGGACGGCACGCTCGTCGACACCGAACCGTACTGGATCTCCGCGGAGACGGATCTCGTCGAATCGTTCGGGCGGACCTGGACCTACGAGGACGCCATGGCGCTCGTCGGCGCGGGTCTGTGGGACTCCGCCGAGACCCTCCGGAGCCACGGCGTCGAGATGACGGCCGATGAGATCGTCGCCCACCTGTCCGGGGTGGTCATGGCGCGGATCACCGATGACGGAGTGCCCTTCCGGCCGGGAGCCCGCGAGCTGCTGAGCGATCTGAAGCGCGCCGGCGTGCGCACCGCGCTCGTCACGATGTCGGTCCGGGCCATGGCGGAGCACGTCGTCGAGCGCATCGGCTTCGACGCGTTCGAGATCCTCGTCGCGGGCGACGAGGTTGAGCGGCCGAAGCCGCACCCCGATCCCTACCTCCAGGCGGCCGCTCGGCTCGGAGTCGACGCCTCCCACTGCGTCGCGATCGAGGATTCCCGTACCGGGCTCGCCTCGGCCGTCTCGGCGGGGACCGTCGCCATCGCGGTTCCTCACGCCGTCTCGATCCCGGAGTCGGCCCAGCACATCACGTGGCCGACCCTCGCAGGCCGGACCGCTGCGAGCATCGCCGAGGCATTCGGCTCGCGCCGCGCGACCGCGGAGAGCCGATGAGCGCGGTGAGCGGCGAGCGCGCCCGCAACTCCGGGCCCTTCCGCGTCGGCGACCGCGTCCAGCTGACGGGCCCGAAGAACAAGCTCCACACGATCAGCCTCGAGCCCGGGAAGGTGTTCCACACGCACCGGGGCATGATCAACCACGACGACCTCATCGGGCTCGACGACGGATCCGTGGTCACGAACACCGTCGGCATCGAGTACCTCGCGCTGCGTCCACTCCTCGTCGACTTCGTCATGTCGATGCCGCGGGGCGCCGCCATCATCTACCCGAAGGACGCCGCACAGATCCTCGCCCAGGCCGACATCTTCCCCGGCGCACGCGTCGTGGAGGCGGGCGTGGGTTCCGGGGCGCTGTCGATCTGGCTGCTGCGTGCGATCGGCGAGGACGGTCACCTCACGTCCTTCGAGCGTCGCGAGGAGTTCGCCGAGGTCGCCCGGGACAACGTCGCGAGCTTCTTCGGCTACGACCCCGAATCCTGGGACGTCGTCGTGGGCGACCTCGTCGAGAGCCTGCCGGCCACCGTGCAGGCCGGGACGGCCGACCGCGTCGTGCTGGACATGCTGGCGCCGTGGGAGTGCGTGGACGCGGTGGCCGACGCGCTCACACCCGGGGGAGTGCTCTTGTGCTACATCGCCACGGTCACCCAGCTCTCCCGGGTGGCCGAGGCCATCCGCGCGACGGATCGCTTCACCGACCCGTCGTCGAGCGAGACCATGGTGAGGGGCTGGCACGTCGAGGGCCTCGCCGTCCGACCGGACCACCGCATGATCGGCCACACCGGCTTCCTGCTGACGGCGCGTCGACTCGCCGACGGCGCTGTCCTGCCCGAGCTCAAGCGCCGCCCCTCCAAGACCGACTTCTCCGATGAGGACGTCGAGCTGTGGACCCCCGGCGCTCTCGGCGAGCGCGTCTCGAGCCCGAAGAGTCTCCGCAAGCGGGTCCGGGCGGCGGCGGCGAGCGCCGAGCTCGTCCGCGCCCGCGACGGGGTGTCGGACGACGCCCCGGACGCCGACTAAACTGAACCGCGCATCCCGGGGCCGTCGGCCCGCCCGCACCGAATCGAGGTACCGTGCGTAAGGCACCCATCCTGCTCCTGTCCGTCGGCCTCGCCGTCGTGTCGCTCACCGCCTGCAGCTCCCCGGCCGACTCGTGCACGCCGGAGGCCACGGCCGGCAACGTCTCCGACGTCATCACGGCGACGGGCGACTTCGGGACGACCCCGACGGTCGACGCGCCCAAGAACCTCAACACGACGACGACGGAGAGCTCGACCCTCATCGAGGGCGACGGCGACGTCGTGCTCGAGAACGAGCTCGTCGTCCTCGACTACACGCTCGTCAACGGTCGCACGGGAGAACTCGTCAACCAGTCGTCCTACGACGAGGAGTCCCCGACGATCTTCGCCCCGTCGAACCTGCTCCCGGGCATGGCGAAGGGGATCGTCTGCGCGACGGCGGGCTCGCGGGTCGCCGTCGCGATCGCGCCGGAGGACGCCTTCGGACCGTCGGGTGGCAACCCGCAGTTCGACATCCAGGAGGACGACACCATCGTCGCCGTCATGGACATCCACCGGAGCTACCTCGCGAAGGCCGACGGCTTCCCCGTGCCCGTCACCACCTCGGGTCTTCCCTCGGTCGTCACCGCGGCTGACGGCACGCCCGGACTCACCATCCCGAAGAACGATCCTCCGACGGAGCTGCGCAAGGCGACCCTGCTGCAGGGCGACGGCGAGACCGTCGAGGAGGGCGATCTCGTCACCGTCCAGTACACGGGCGCCCTGTGGGCGGAGCGGACCATCTTCGACTCCTCCTGGGATCGCGGCACCCCCGCGCAGTTCTCGACCGACCAGGTCGTGCCCGGCTTCGCCGAGGCGATCGTCGGGGCCCAGGTCGGCTCGCAGGTCGTCGTCGTGATCCCGCCGTCCGAGGGCTACGGCGACACCGAGACGGGCCCCGTCCCCGCGGGCTCGACGCTCGTGTTCGTCGTCGACATCCTCGGCGTCGGCTAGTCCCGCCCTGCGTCGTCGACATGCTGTGCGTGTTCGGCGTCGGGCAGCTCCCGGGAGCGGGCACGCCGCCGTCGTAGGATGTGAGCGTGCCTGAACCGTCGAGCCCGTCCGCCGCGCTCGTACCCGTCTAGGAGCGGTTGTTCTCGCTCGTGCTCGCGCTCGTCGCGACGGAGACGGGACTCACGAAGAGCGAGATCCTCTCCACGGTGCAGGGCTACCGCCAGCGCTACAAGCCCGGTGGCGACAACGCCAGTCTCGAGCGCCAGTTCGAGCGCGACAAGGACGACATCCGCGACCTGGGCATTCCGATGGAGACGATCGAGTCGCCGGGGGAGCAGGGCAACAACCACCTCCTGCGCTACCGGATCTCCAAGGGCGACTACGACCTTCCCGCCGACATCACGTTCTCCGCGCAGGAGATCACGCTCCTCGGTCTCGCGGCCACGGTGTGGCGGCAGGGATCGCTGTCGGGGGAGTCGCAACGGGCGCTGCTCAAGCTGCGGTCGCTCGGCATCCGCTCGGACGATCCGGTCATCGGGTACGCGCCGCGCATCCGGACCCGTGAGAGCTCGTTCGAGCCGCTCAGGACGGCCCTCGAACGGCACGCCGTCGTGACGTTCACCTACCTGAAGCCGGGGGACGCGGCGCCCCGCTCGCGGACGGTCTCCCCGCTGGCCCTCGTGCAGCACCGGGGGCGGTGGCACCTGTACGGGATCGACGACGATCTCGGGGCGCGCCGCACCTTCCTGCTCGCCCGCATCGTCGGCACCCCGCGATCCACGTCGCGGACCTTCGCGCTCCCCGACGGCGGCGGATTCGCCGACCGCGCCCTCGCCGAGCTCGATGCCCTGTGGCGCGCGCAGCGCGCGACGGTGCGGGTGGAGCCGGGTTCGGACGCGGAGACGCGATTGAGCAAGCGGCCCGACTCGAGCGCCGACCTCGGCGGGGTCCTCACGCTGCACTACACGGACGTCGACATCCTCGCCGACGAGCTCGCGTCGTTCGGCCCCGAGGTGGAGGCGCTGAGCCCGGGGGACCTGCGCGCCGCCGTGATCAAGCGGCTCACCATCCTCTCGAGCAGCCACGCGGCGGGGAACGAGGAGTGACGATGGCGGACTTCCAACCCGTGCAGGCTCAGGACAAGCTCGCGTTCCTCCTGTCCCTCGTCCCGTACCTCATGGACCACGACAGGGTGTCGGTCTCGGATGCCGCAGCGCACTTCGGCGTCCCGCCCGAGCAGATCCGCCAGGCCGTGCGGCTCATCGCCGTCTCGGGCGTGCCGGGGGAGACGACGCAGTACCAGCACGACGACCTCTTCGACATCGACTGGGACGCCTTCGAGCAGGACGACGAGATCGCCATCACCCATCTCGTCGCGATCGACGAGTCACCGCGCTTCTCCGCGCGCGAGGCTGCGGCGCTCATCGCCGGACTGCAGTACCTATCGGGGCTGCCCGAGC
>CAKTZW010000245.1 GCA_934636065.1 uncultured Labedella sp. | reverse complement strand
CAGGTCGAGGCCGGGCAGCGGCATCTTCACCGACCCAGAGGTGATCGGCACGCTCGCCGCCGAAGCCGGGCCCACACTTTCCTGGCTCAAGGGGGCGGGCATCCGCTTCTCCGACATGGCGAGCTACCTGATCACCTACGACCTGACGGCCCCTGGTCGCAACTACGACGGCCTGCTCGAGCACCTGAGGTCGTACGGGACGCACTCGCACGCGTTGGAAAGCACGTGGATCGTGGTTACGGATAGGACCTCCAAGGAGATCCGCGACGCCGCCGAGAGGTTCCTCGACAGCAACGACAAGCTTCTGGTCGTGAAGCTCGAAGGGTCGGGCGCTTGGCGGCATCTCCGCGACGCGACGTCTGCCTGGCTCAAGAAGCACCTCTGATGTGAGCCGATCGGGGGCGGTGATAGGCCTCACCAGGGTGAGGGACATACCTACCACCGCCCCGACTTCCCGGCCGCCAGATGAAGCCGGGAAGGGAGAGCGGGCGTGGGCCCCATCTGAGTGGGTGTCCGGTCCCCACGCCGCTCTGGTCACTGGGCTGCTGCGACCGGTGCAGCGAGCGCCGAGAGGCGTCGCGCGCGGCGTACCTGGATCTTGGCCAGCACGTCATTCGGGGTGTTGAGGCGCAGGCCCCCTGCGGCGAGGCTGAGCCAGTCGAGGTTCTTCGGGCGGTCGGGTTCGATGTAGCTGTCGCCGTTCGTCGTCCACTGGTCGCCGGCGGCGAACATGACGGACGTGTCCACGAACGCCGGACCGCGCCGGCCGCGGAACATCGGCTGCGCAGCACGCAGGTCACGCTCCGTCGGGGCCACGTCGAAGAGCGTGGACATCTGGATCCGAAGCGACACGATGGGGGACAAGGCGAACCACGACTTCCGGACGGCCCGCCATGCATCCACTGCAGCGGCGGCGTCGAGGTTGATCACGTCGTCGGAGCTCGTCGCGTAGGTGAACCCGAACCGTTGCACCGCATCGACCAGCGGGGCCGAGAGGGAGTCGAACTGCGGCTGCAGCTCCTGCACGACGTCTTCGAGCTCGGGGACGGTCGCAGCACGAACCTCGGCGCCGAGAGCCGCCAGGACCTCATTGACGCCAGGTCGGAGGCCGGAGCCCGCTCCGAGGCTCGAGGCGCTGTGGCTGCGGATGGAGATCGACTCGATGCGGTCCAGGAGCGCGTCCGGCGACATGCTGAGCAGAGGGGCCGTGTCGTCCGACTTGGTCGACTGCTCGGCGATCGCGGCCAGCTCGAGGCCACGGAGGATCGGTTCGGGCACCGTGACGTCCAGGCGCTCGCAGCTCGCCGCGAACTTACGCAGGTCCTTGAAGTTCACGGCTACACCTCCACCCGGATAAGGCGACGCTCGAGCAACGACTCGACCGTCGACGGCAGCGTGTTCGAAGGGACGACGTCGCCGCGGTGCAGGGTGTGACGTCGGCCGTGGTCGTCCCGAACCGAAAGACGGTTCGCGGTGACCGTGTACGACCGGGATCCGAGGATGAACGCGTTGACTGCGCCGGCCACGGTCAGGCGCCCGTCTTCGCGCCAAAGAGGCGACCGAACAGGTTGGTCTCCTCCGCGGTCGGTACGGGCGCCTGAGGTGCCTCGCCGAACACGCGGTCGTACACGGCGTCTTCGGGGGATGAGGCGGGCACGGCGGCCGTGGCTGCGTTGCGTGCCTTCACTGCGTCGATCGCGGCGAGCACCTCGTCGTTGGACGCGTCCTCGGGGAGACCGAGACGATCGGTGAAGTCCTTGCGCGACACCTTCGCAGCGGCGCGAGGCGCGAGATGTGCGACGAGGTGCTGAGCGCGAGGGGGAAGGAATTGACGAGACATGTGAGTCCAATCGGAGAGTCTCGCGCCGGCCCCTGGCTCTCAGCGCGAATCCCAGTCAGCGGCCCCTGGCTCACACCGGCTGGTTCATCCAGTCTACCGCACTCTGGCTTTCTGACCAGGGATTTCCGAGATAAGGCTTGGACGTGAGGAGTCCTTCGAGAAGGGCAGCGGCGTGCGGCCAGATCACCGCTCCATCGTCGTCGACGAACGTCTCAAGCGGGACCAGCTTGAAGAAGTCTCCCGGGTCGTGAAGGTGCTCACGCAATCGCAGCTCGAGGATGAGCATGCTCTGCTCCGCGATGACCTGTCGCTGCCGGCCGATCGTCTCCTCCGCAGCCCGCAAGTCACGCCCCTTCCGCTGGTTCTCTGCCTTCAAGCCGACGTTCTCGAGCTCGCGCGCCTCCTCCGGCGTGCGCGCGTTCCTAACCGGCCGCGACATATCGATCCCTCCCAGCGGTGAACGGGCTACGCGTCGCAGGCAGGCGACGCACCCACTCCGACCGCAACTCGTTCTCGAGAGCCCTCGCCGCCGTGACCTGAGGCTCAGGCCGACGATCCAGTCGATTCCTTCTGGGCATCACGCCCTCCTTCCAGCGCCACGGGCGAACGCCTCGCGCGCCTGTACTTGTGGTCGCGCTGGCAATCCCCACGCGTCACCATTCCGAGTGCCGACGGCCAGCCGGCTACGTGTTGTCCTGCTCGGCTTCTCGTCCCCAGCCAGCGGCGCCGGGAGGCGGCGCAACCGCAACCATCTGGTCGACGTGACCTTGCGGGTTGCCGTGGTCTCGTCACTTCTCCCCCCTCCGCCCCCCGCTGGGGGGAACGACGGTCCGCAAGCGGCCCGCCAGCAATGTGATGATCGATCGACCTGGCAGATCAGAAGTCGACTCACCATCAGGGAGCGGAGCGATCGACGAGCGCTCGGGAGAGCGCGCATAGACACGGCAGAGCGGCCAGCGTGAGTATCTATACCCTCAGGCCCGATGACCGGGCATCTGCCGCCCCGCAGAGATGCCCCGTGAATCGGGCATCTTCTACGCAGCCGAGATGCCCGATGACCGGGCATCTGCCGCCCACGTTCGCATAATGCGCCACCGCGTCGTGAACCCCTGCCGACCAGGGATGTGGACCTGAATGATGCCGCGCTGCTCAAGGCGCGCCTGAGCTTCCTGGACGGTCGAGCGGGCGATCCCGAGATGGTCCCGCAGGTGTGTCTGCTTGACCCACGAGATGTCGCCCTCGGCGTGGTCGAGCAGAGCGAGGAGGACGAGTGCCTCGCTCTGGGTGAGGCCGAGCTCGGCGATCCCGCCGCGCAGCAGCCACCGTGTTGTGATTCGTGACACATGCCTCACCCCTACCCGTGCGCCGGCAGCTTCGGCACCGGCGCCAGCCGCGGGGCCGGTGTCGCGATCGTGAGCAGCCGATCCGTGAGCTCCTGAACCTGCGCCCCGTACTCGTCGTGGAGACGGTCCTGCAGGGCTGGGAACCGGTCGTCTTCGCCGAGCCGGTCGAACCTCTCGGTGGCTCTCCTGAGCTCGTGCACGGCGTTCCGGTAGGCGTCCGGTAAGGAGCTGCGGCGAGGCGTCGGGGGTGCGGGACGGACGTACGACTTCCCGTCGATCCCGACCGTGTTCGAGGTGATAACCCGCTGATCACCTGCCGCCCTGAGATCTGCGACCGTCTGAGGTTGCGAGACGCCCTGAGTGGCCGCGATCGCCCTCGTGCTCATCCCCGTTTCCGAAAGCGCCACAGACACCGCCTGCCGCTCATCCCGCGGCAGGTTCACGGAAATACCGTGCTTCACCGCGAACGCCTCCCACGAACCCGTGCCGTCAGCGATCCATGCCCGGCCCCGGTACAGCGCCGTCACGACGTCGACGTACTTCGTCACCTGGCCCTCGATGCCCTCCCTCAGCAGCCCGAGCCGCATCACTGCCGCGCGCACCTCGCCCGACGTCATGTCGGTCGTCGAGATCTCCGCCATTGCTACACCGCCCGTTCGATGGCCGACGTGTTCTGGCGGGCGAGGCCGAGCGACGTCGAGTTGGCGGCCGCTCGGATCGCGTCGACCTTCACGTGGAGGTATCGCTCGGTGGTCGCCAACGATGCATGCCCGAGGAACTCCTGCACGGCCCGGAGGTCGTGCGTGCCCTCGTACGCCGCCGTCGCCGCCGCATGACGCAACGAGTGAGGGTTGGTGCCGATGACCCGTTTGATCTGTTTGCAGACGCTCTGAGCGTGCGCGTGACCGCCGAAGCGGCCTGGGAAGTAATAGCCATCGCCTCCAAGAAGCTTCTCGAGCCGTTCGAGGACGTCGAGTAGTTCGTCGTTCACCGGAACCATCCGGGTGTGCTCGCCCTTCCCGAGGATCCGCAGGACAGCGCCCTCACGGTCGTGCATATGAAGCGCGCTGATCTCGGACAGACGCAGACCGGCGAGACGGCCGAGGAGCACCATCGCCTTCTCGGGGAGAGACGCCGTCGCGAGTCCCTGCAAGACCTCCGCATCGTTTGCGATACGGGCGACGGTGCGAGGGAGGCGCACAGGGGCCAAGTCTGCGGCCGGACTCCGGTCGATGTGTCCCGACCGTTCCGCCCACGAATAGAAGACCATCCACGACGACCGCATAGAGCGCCGGGACTCCGGCT
>CAKTZW010000244.1 GCA_934636065.1 uncultured Labedella sp. | reverse complement strand
AGCCGGGACCGCGCTGCCCGCCGCCGAACGAGCGCTCGAGGGTGCCGGGGCTGCGGAGCTCGGACCGGGTGGCCGCGGAGGCGAGTCCCGCGGGAGTGGCATCGCGCGGTGCCTCACCCTGCGGCGCGTTCGACGAGAGGTCGTCGAACACCATCTGCCGTTGCTCCGGCGTGAGCTTCTCGAACGCCTCGGCGTGCACCTGCTCGATCGTCTCGGGCGGCGCCGTGCGGAGCAGGTACCGGTAACGCTCGACCGCGATCTCGTCCTTCGAGCGCGCGGGCTGTCCGGTGGCGCGGCGCTCGGGCCGGTCCGGCGTCTCGTCCCGCCCGAGGAGTCTGTCGAGGAAGCCCATGATGGTGGTCCTTTCGTGCGATCGACGGTGCGCCGAGGGGGAGTGGATCGAGCCGGACGCACCCGTGTACCGAGCCTAGGAGCGTCGGGTGTCCCCGCGCTGGATCGCTGCTGTGAGAATGAGGGCATGGACACGGACACCACGACCGGGAACGCGGCCCCGCAGGTCTCTCGGCTCGATCGCCTCGATCGGCTCCCCTTCACCCGTCAGCACCGTCGACTGCTCGTGGGTTCCGGCGTGGGCTGGGCGCTCGACGCCATGGACGTCGGACTCATCTCCTTCGTGATCGCGGCCCTCGCCACGACGTGGCCCGTGGACTCCGGGACGCTCGGCTGGGTCGCCTCCGCCGGCTTCGTCGGGATGGCGATCGGCGCGAGTCTCGGCGGCCTCCTCGCCGACCGGATCGGTCGGCGCCAGGTGTTCGCGGTGACCCTCCTGGTCTTCGGCATCGCGACGGGTCTCTCGGCACTCGCGTGGTCGGTGGCGGTGCTCATCGTCCTGCGGTTCTTTGTGGGCCTCGGTCTCGGCGCGGAGCTCCCCGTCGCGTCGACCCTCGTGAGCGAGTTCGCCCCTCCGCGCATCCGCGGTCGGATCATCGTGATCCTCGAGTCGTTCTGGGCGGTCGGCTGGACGCTCGCCGCCGTGATCGGCTATTTCGTGATCCCCGCGAGCGATGTCGGATGGCGCTGGGCGCTCGCCCTCGGAGCGGTCCCCGCGGTCTACGCCGTCGTCATCAGGCTCGGCCTTCCCGAGTCGGTGCGCTTCCTCGAGTCGAAGGGCCGCATCCGGGAGGCGGAGGAGACGGTGCAGCGCTTCGAACGGTCGGCGGGGGTCGAGTCGCCCAACGCTCCCACCGCCTCGACGGCCGTGGCCACGCGAGGCACCCGCTCCGGCGTCGGCGCCCTGTTCGCGCGACCGATCCGCCGGCAGACGTTCGCCCTGTGGCTCGTCTGGTTCTGCGTGAACTTCTCGTACTACGGAGCCTTCGTCTGGCTGCCGACCATCCTCGTCAACTCGGGCTTCGACCTCGTCCGCTCGTTCGGCTACACGCTCATCATCACGCTCGCGCAGCTCCCGGGCTACGCCGTCTCCGCGATCCTCGTGGAGCGCTGGGGTCGCAACCGGACTCTCGCGACCTTCCTCGTGGGCTCCGCCGTGAGCGCCGCGCTCTTCGGCCTCGCGGCGGCGGAGTGGCAGGTGATCGGAGCGGGCATGCTGCTGTCGTTCTTCAACCTCGGCGCGTGGGGAGCGCTCTACGCGGTCACCCCCGAGCTGTATCCCACGCCCTTGCGCGGGACGGGCGCAGGCTGGGCGGCGGGCGTCGGCCGCATCGCGTCCATCATCGCGCCTCTCGCGGTCCCGCAGCTCATCAGACTGGGATCGACCGGCCTCGTCTTCGGGATCTTCGCGGCGTTCTTCGTCGTCGCCGCGATCGGGGCCCTCGCGCTCGCCGACAAGAGGGGACGCTCGCTCGACGAGGCTCTCGAGTCCTCCTGACACCTCGGGACGGCGCGCGGCGCGCAACGGTCGACCGTCCGCCGGTGTTCCGCCGGCATCCGGTCGATCAGGATCCGTCCGGACCCCGGCGTTCGCCCATCCGGACCGGCTCGCCGCACTCGCGGACGCGGTCCACGAGTTCCCTCCAGCCGCCCGTCAGCTCCCGCTCGGGGAGGGCCGCCTCGTGCCGGGGCTCCTCCTGCTCGGGCGCCGCGATGCGGATGATCCAGGTGTAGCGGTCGGGCTCACTCGGCTCGGCGGGGACCTCATCCCACGGCAGGTCGTCGATGAGGATGAGCCAGTCGTCCTTATCGGGTTGAACGTCGACGTCGGCACGCCACCGGCGCGTGAGCCCGGCGAACCCGCCGCTGCGCGAGACCTCCACCTTCATGGCGGCAGTCTACGCTCGCACCGTGCGGCGACGTCCCGTCGTCAGGCGCCCCGTCGTCAGGCGTCCCGTCGTCAGGCGTCCCGTCGTCAGGCGTCCCGTCCTCAGGCGTCGGGGGAGACCCCGACCGTCTCCCATGCCTCGGCGACGGCGGCGCGCTCCCGCGACTCCGCCCCGAAGAGCTCCTCGGCCGAGGCGATCGTCTGCGTGGCGAACTGGGCGAAGGTCGCCGAGGCCGAGAGGTCGCCGTGCGCGACGGCGTGGTACCAGACGCGCCCGGCCCCTTCCCAGGCGTATCCGCCGATGGTGGTGGCGGCCACGTGGAACGCCTTGTTCGGGATCCCCGAGTTGAGATGCACGCCGCCGTTGTCCTCGACGGTGTCGATGTAGTCGCGCATGTGACCGGGCTGGGGGTCCTTGCCGAGCACGTCGTCGTCGTAGGCGGAGCCGGGCTCCGCGAGCGAGCGGATCGCGACGCCCTCCACCTCGTCGGTGAACAGTCCGACGCCGATGAGCCAGCTCGCCTCCTCGACGGACTGGCGCGATCGATACTGCTCCACGAGGGCTCCGAAGACGTCCGCGACCGACTCGTTGAGAGCACCCGACTGCCCCTCGTAGACGAAGTTGGCGGAGTACTGCACGACTCCGTGGCTGAGCTCGTGACCGATCACGCTCAGCGACCGGGTGAAGCGGTCGAACACCTGGCCGTCGCCGTCTCCGAAGACCATGCACGCGCCGTCCCAGAACGCGTTGTCGTACGCCTCGCCGAAGTGGACGGTCGCCTCGAGCGGCAGCCCCGCATCGTCGATGGATCGGCGTTCGAACGCCTCGAGGAAGAGGGCATGGGTCGCACCGAGGCCGGCGTACGCCTCGTCCGTCGCCGGATCGCCCGTCTCCTCGTCGCCCTCCGAACGCACGGGGACGCCCGGCAGGTCCTCGGTGCCGCGAGCGTCGAAGACGGCGCGGACGAGTCGTGCGGGATCCGACGGCCGTTCCGTCGTGAGAGTGGCCGCGGCGTCCGACCGCATGCCCGATGGCCGGGTGTGGACGGTGCGGCGGACGAGCGAGTGGCGGGCGGCGGCGGCCGCGCGCACGAAGCCCGGGTCGTCGAGGGAGGCCAGGCGCTCCAGGAGATAGGGAGGCACGATCGAGCAGCGCGAGTCGTGGCGGTCGTCGTGTCGTGCGAGTCGGTGCGTCATGGTCGTTTCCCCCGTCGTTCGTCCGTTGCGAGCATCCTCACACACGCCACCGACCTCGGCGGCGAGGGGCGGGACGGCGCCGTGCCACGGGGCCCGCCGGGCCTGCTAAAGTAGGGAAGTTGCCGTCGATCGGCCGCGGATGAAGAGAGCCCGGACACCAGGTCACGGGCGCCGCGCAACGAACAGGAAGGGGATCCCTCTATGGCACTCGATTCAGACTCCAAGAAGGCGATCATCGAAGAGTACGCGACCCACCCCGGTGACACCGGATCCCCCGAGGTCCAGGTGGCGATCCTCACCAAGCGGATCAAGGACCTCACCGAGCACCTGAAGGAGCACAAGCACGACCACCACTCGCGTCGTGGCCTGCTCCTCCTCGTCGGTCAGCGTCGTCGTCTCCTGGGCTACCTCCAGGACGTCGACATCAACCGCTACCGTGCGCTCATCGAGCGTCTCGGGCTGCGTCGCTGACGACACTGTCGATAACGACGCACGGGCCGCTCATCGGCTCTCGCTGACAACGCGAACTTCTGGCGAACGGGCCGTCACCCCCTCGGGTGGCGGCCCGTTCCGTATGCCATACCCTGGTGACGGGCACCCATCGACGAAAGGACCGTGATGCGCAGGAGTCCCGTGGCGACAGCCGCGACGATCGTCGTCTTCGTCCTCGCTCTCGTCGTCGCCTGGTGGCTCGTCGGCTTCCTCTTCAGCGTCGCCTGGTTCATCGTGAAGGCCGTCTTCGCCATCGTGGTGGCGCTCATCCTCGCCGCCGTCGCGTACTTCCTCATCAGTCGATCGCGGTCCTCCGACTAGTGGCCGTTCGGCCGGACGCCGTCGTCAAGGACTCTCCGTCGGCGCCGGACTCCTATCCCGCCGAGGCGGCCGGTCTGGAGTGGCTCGCGGCCGCCGGCGGAGCCCGGACGGTCCGCGTGCTCGGGGTCTCGAGCGAGCGGATCGAACTCGAGCGGGTCGAGGAGACCCGGCCGGATCGGGACGCCGCCCGTGGCGACGACGAGACTGCCGACCCCCGCGAGCGCGCCGACCATCGCCTCGCGCTTCTGGCTA
>CAKTZW010000243.1 GCA_934636065.1 uncultured Labedella sp. | reverse complement strand
CCTCAGGAGATGGCGCGGCGGCGCCGGGGTGGGCGGGGCAGCGGCGGTCCGCTCCGGGAGAGCGAGTGCGATGAGCAGGGTGATGACCGGGATCATCGTGTACAGAGGACCGAACGCGAGGTCCCACAGGATGCGGATGGACAGGTAGATGAGCAGCGCCGTCGCCGTCCGCGACGCGATGCGCGACCCACTCCCCGCGAGCGCGATCACGACCAGCACGATGGCGAACGCCGCGCCCGGCAGCCCGTAGCGGATCCACAGATCGCCGGTGACGGAGTGGACCTCGTAGCCGTAGCCGAAGAGGAAGTTCTCGACGTAGCCGTTGTCGGGGTCGTATCCGAGCGTCGCCATGCCGCCCTTCGCGACGAGCACGTCGCTCGGCGTCGGCAACGTGCCCGCTCCGTAGCCGATCGGCCGTTCCGCGATGAGCGCGGTCGATGCGCCCAGCTCGGGCCTGCCGCCGGTCAGGAGGGATCCCGACGACTGGATCTGCGCCTCGGAGCGTTCGAGGGCCGCTTGCCCGAGGACGCCACTGAAGATGAGGGCGGTGACGACGACGTAGACGGCGGCACCGAGCGCGCCGATGCCGAGGAGGGTCCGGATGGTGGAACCACGACGGTTCCGCCCCGTGGGTCGGGACTGCCAGGCGATGAGGGCCATGGTCATGAGGACGATCGCCGTCGCCGTCCGGGAGTCGGCGAGCAGATCGACGACGCCGAGGATGCCGAGCGCCGCGAGCTCGATCCACCGCTTCCCGGTCCAGGCGGCCAGGGCGAGCACGAGGATCATGGTCGGGAGTTCGAAGAAGAACTTCCACGGATTGGGGTCGACTCCGGGATTGGTCTGTCCCGGCTCGAAGATCATGATCGATCGCAGGAGGATGCCGATGCCCGCGAGTACGGCCACCTTGGCCGGTCCGATCACCGACCGGCACCAGAGCAGGATGCCCACGCCGGTGGCGACGCTGAAGAGGTAGCTGCTGTTGGTGACGAGCAGCGAGAGGTTCGTCGTCCGCTCCGGGTTGAGGACCGAGAGGGTGATCCCGGACAGGATCGCGAACAGGACGAGCCCGACGATCGGGCCCGCGAACCGGTGGCGGGTGACGGCGCGCAGCCATACCGGCGCGAGGAGCACCGCGAGCACGTCGCCGACGGTGATCCCCGACGTGATGGGGAGGCGGATGGTGACCGCCACGGGGAGGATGGTCGCGATGAGCACGTCGGCCGAGCCGGGCAGCGACGCCGCCGGATCCGTGCCGAGGGTCGGACCGTGAGGCGCGGGCACCGCGCGTTGCGGCGTTCGTACGCTCATGACCCACCCCCATTCCGGCCGTCGCGCGACCGTCCTCTCCGACTCTACTTGACCTGACGTTTCCTCACGTTCCCCCCTTCTAGGGTCACGTCGGGGTGGGACCACCGTACATACGGAACGGGCGGCCCGCACCGAGGTGCGAGCCGCCCGTTGCGTCAGGACACGGTCACGGAATGCGGGCTCCGACGAAACCGGGGGCGGTGCCGGGGCCGATCCCGAGGAGGTTGGCCACGCTCCCGACCACGGCGATGGCGATGCGCGCCGTCGCGGAGGCGGCACGCGACGTGAGCCCGAAGGTTCCGGTCACCACGCCCTCGCCCTGGAGGAGCACGGAACGCGAGTCCTGGCCCTCGGCCTTCACGAAGTCGGTCAGCGAGCGGTACATGAGCGGCTGGCCGGCGCCCTGCGACCAGCGCACGATCGTCGCATCCCCCGACCGGTGGTAGAGGTTGCCGTTGAGCGTGAACTTCATGTCGTCCGCCGTCATCTTCTTCGAGATGTCGTCGATGCACACGAGGCAACTGTTGTTGGCCGCGCTCGAGATCACGTTGTTCGCGATCGTCACATTGCGCGTGATCCACGGCACGGTCATGTCGGGCAGCTTCTGTCGAGCGTCGTGACCGGCGTCCGACAGGTTCGACTGCCGGCGCTGGTCCATGCGGAACTCGAACTGGGCTGGCGCGTTGTCGACCACGGTGTTGTTCCAGATGCCAAGGTTGCCCGTGTTCTGCACGAGGAGACCGGACTTCTTGTTCTCCGCGATCACGTTGTTGCTGACGACGATCGTGTCGGAGAGCTCGAGTGTCATCCCGGTGTCCCCGTTCCCGATCGACCGGTTTCCCGTGATGCGAGCGTTGTACACCGACTCGTCGAGCCACAGTCCGGTGGTCGTGTTCGAGAGGAAGTCGTTGTTCGAGAACGTCGCCGTCCGGGATCGTGTGATCTTGAATCCGCCCGAGACGGGGGCGTGATTGAAGTACTCGTCGTTGTTGCGTTCCACGGCGGACGAGGCGAGCACGAAGCCGTCGGCGTTGTTCGCGCCGCCGCCCAGCATGCCGTTGTCCGTCAGGGTGAGCCGATCGAAGGTGACGCCGGATCCCCAGGTGTAGACGCCGTTCGTGGCCATGCCCGTGACGACGAGGTTCTCGAAGCGGATGTCGTCCGCCTGGGCCGTCACCGCTCCCATCTGCCACACCGAGTTGCCGTAGTCGCGGAATCCGATGCCGCGGATCACGGACCCGGCTCCGCGCACCTCGAGGGCCGTCTGCAGGGTGCTCGCGCGGACCGTCTTGCCGGCGGGGTCGGAGCCGATCACGAGCCGGTCACCGCGGGTGTCCGCGAAGAACGTTCCCGGCCGGACCTCCCGCTCGCTTCCGACCTCGTCGAGCTCGACGTCTCCGACCCAGACCTGCTCCGGGTGTGCGGCCATCGGGTGACCGGGCTGGACGAAGCGCCAGCCGTCGCTCGTGCCGTCGGACGCGCCCTTGCGGAAGGTGGGGCTCGAGTCGAAGTCGACCGTCCATCCGCCGGAGGCCCAACCCGTCGAACTCTTGGAGAACGAGCCGACGCGCGAACTGCCGTCGAACCAGACGGCCTCGCCCGGGTAGGACTGGAGCGTCAGCTTCTTGCCGTCGGGAATCCGTGCGGACTCGTGGTAGGTGCCGCCTCGGAGGACGATCGTCGAGCCGGACGCGCTCGCGGCGATGGCCTGGGTCACGGAACCGTACGGAGAAGAAGACGAGCCGTTGCCTTCGCTGCCGGCGTCGGCCGAGACGAACACGGCACCACGCGGAATCGGGTATGACGTCGAGCCGATCGGCGCCGCGCCGCGATCGCCCGAGGCGGGCGGGGTCGGTGCGGGAGGTGCCGGCTCGGTCGGCGTCGGCGTCGGCGTCGGCGTCGGGGTCGGCGTCGGCGTCGGGGTCGGTTGCGTCGGCGTCGGAGTCGGAGTCGGCTGGGACGGCGTGGGCGTGGGCGTCGGCTCCGCGCTCGGCGACGGCGTCGTCGTGGGGGTCGGGGCCGTGGGAGTGGGTGTGGGCGTCGTCGTCTCCGGAACGAGCGACTCGGCGGCGAAGTCGTCGACCGAGGCCGTCACACGGCTCGACTGGCTGGAGAGGTATCCCCACACGCCGACACCGCCTCCGCCGATGCGCTTGTCGGACGAGTCGCGCGCCGAGCTCTGCCAACCGGGCGTCGCCGAGCCTTCGAGGTACGCCCGCGCCTGCACGCCGACGGTGTCGGAGCCGAAGACGCGGAAGTCGAGTCGGAGCCGTGCGCCCTCGGTGAGTCCGGTCGCGACGGCGGTCTCCGTGGTGAGCCGCTCCTGGGTCGTGGTCGAGCCGTTGACCCGGGTCGTCCAGAGCGTCGCGGTGCCCGAGGGGGCGATGCGCACGGTGCTCTGGTAGTAGGAGGCCCCGTCGGTGCGAGCCTGCAATCCGAGGTAGACGCCATTGCCCGAACGGGGGAGAGGAGGCACCACGATGGAGATGCTCGAGTGGACGTCCGGAGCGGACACATCGCGGAGGAGGGCGTGCTGGGAGCTGCCGGGGCGGAGGTCGAAGACCGCCGAGCCCTCCGCGACCGACACGGCGCTCGACGACTCGGCGGTCGTGTAGGCGCCGCCCACGTCGGCCGCGCCGATCGTCGCCGAGTCGGCGCGGTCGAAGGCGTCGGTGGCGATGCGCGAGCCGGTGACCCACGACGCGTCGGCGTTCGCTCGGTCGGAGGCGGTCGAGAGATTGGTGATCGTCACGATCCCGATCGCCAGAGCGGCGGTCGCCGCCATGGCCGACCGTCGGATGCGTTCCGCTCGTCGACGGCGTCGCCGAGCGGACGAGCGGCCGTCGCCGAGGGACTCGGGCTCGATGAAGGTTGATCGATAGTGGGTCACTGCTGTCCTCACGGTATGCCGAGGGTGTCAGCCCGGTCGGGATGAACGGGAGCCGGTCGGGATGATCGGGAGTGGCTGAGTTGCGGCGACGGTCCGAGAGGCAGCGGTGTGTCCCCCGAAGTGGGGTGTCGCGTTCGAAAGGCTAGCAAAGCCTCCACCTGTCGTCCACACAGACGCGAGCACCACTCGCTTTCGCCAGTCGGCGTGATCACGAAAACGCCCCGTCATCCGCGAATTCGCGGATGACGGGGCGTTGTGCCGGAAGCGCAGCCGTTCGGCGGGTCGGCGCGGCGGGGACGCTAGCGG
>CAKTZW010000242.1 GCA_934636065.1 uncultured Labedella sp. | reverse complement strand
GTCTTCCCCCGGTGGGCCGTCGAGCTGGGCCTCGGCGAGGTCGAGCTCGTCGGGATCGACCTGCCCGTGCACGCGCCCGCCGAGCAGTACCGGCGCGTCGTCGAGTTCATCGCCGAGGACGCCCTCAGCCTCGGCGCCCTCGTCACCACCCACAAGATGGACCTGTACGCGGCCGCCGCCGATCTGTTCGACGAGATCGATCCGCTCGCCCGACTCATGACGGAGATCAGCTCCATCTCGAAGCGCGACGGGTCCCTGCGCGCCGACGCCAAGGATCCCTACTCCTCCGGTCTCGCGCTCGATACGTTCATCCCGCCGACAGCCTGGGGCGAGGCGCCGCGCGACCTCTTCCTCATGGGCGCCGGCGGCTCCGCCATCGCCATGGACTGGCACCTCATCCGAGCGGAGCGCACGGCGGGGCGCCCCGCGTCCGTCGTCGTGTCCAATCGGAGCGCCGAGCGGCTCGAGATCCTCCGCCGGGTGCACGAGGCGACGGCTCCCGAGATCCCGCTGCGGACGGTGACCGTGTCGACCGCGGAGGAGAACGACGCGCTCCTCGCGGGGCTCGCTCCGGGTGCCGTCGTGGTCAACGCCACCGGCCTCGGGAAGGACGCCCCCGGATCGCCGCTCTCCGACGAGGCCGTCTTCCCCGAGCGCGCCTACGCGTGGGACCTCAACTATCGCGGCGACCTCGTCTTCCTCGACCAGGCCCGCGCCCAGGCCGCCGCGCGCGGGCTCACCGTGGTCGACGGGTGGGACTACTTCATCCACGGCTGGACCCAGGTCATCGCCGAGGTCTTCGCGATCGACATCGCCACGTCCGGGCCGCAGTTCGACGTGCTCTCCGAGCTCGCCCGCGGAACCCGATGACGCGGCGCATCCTCGTCACTCCCCGGTCCGTCACCGCGGCCGGTCTCGAGGCCGTCGTCGAGCTGCAGCCGTTGCGGGACGCCGGATTCGAGCTCGTCGCGGGACCGGCGGGCACCGCCCCCGTCGCCGCGGATCTCGCCGCGCTGCCGCGCGACATCGTCGGCTGGCTCGCGGGCGTCGAGCGCATCGGAGCGGCCGAGATGGACCTCTTCCCCGACCTGCGGGTCATCAGCCGGAACGGTGCCGGCGCCGATGCGATCGACGCGGACGCCGCCGCCGCGCGCGACATCGCCGTCCTCACCGCGCGGGGCGCGAACGCGCGCGGGGTGGCCGAGCTCGCACTCGCCCACATGCTCGCCGGCGTGCGCGGCACCGTCGCCTCCCACGACGGACTCCGACGCGGAGAGTGGGTGCGCTCGCCCGGTCGCGAGTTCCCCGACCTCACGGTCGGCGTCGTCGGGTACGGGGCAATCGGGCGACTGGTCGCCGGCTTCGCCCGCGCTCTCGACGCCCACGTGGTCGTCTCGGATCCGTTCGCCAGCCCGGACCGACCCGACATCGAGGGCGTCGAGCTCGACGAGCTGTTCTCCCGCTCCGACGTGGTGACCCTGCACGCTCCCCCGGCCACCGACGGCACTCCCCTGCTCGATCGTCGCCGGGTCGCCCTGCTGCCGGCGCGCGCGGTGATCGTGAACACGGCACGCTGGTCCCTCGTCGATCCCGACGCCGTGCTCGATGCCCTCGAATCGGGAGCGGTGTCCTGCTACGCCGTCGACGCGTTCGCCGAGGAGCCGCCCGCGCCGCATCCGCTCCTCGAGCACCCGAGCGTGCTCCTGAGCGCGCACCTCGGCGGATACACCGACGCGAGCGTGCGTCGCGCCGTCGAGGGGGCCGTCGCGGGATTGCTCAGTACGCTGGGCTCGAGGTAGGTCGCCTCACCGAGAGGAGGAGCCCCGTGACGTTCGATCCCGGCATCCCGTTGCTCGAGCACCTGACGGCGCGGCTGCCGACCCTGCGCCGCTCGGAGAAGAAGGTCGCCGAGCTCGTCGCGAGCGACCCCGTATTCATCGTGCAGGGCACGATGGCGTCCGTCGCGGAGGCGGCCGGCGTCAGCGAGCCCACGGTCATGAGGTTCTCCACCGCTCTCGGCTACGAGGGCTTCAACCAGTTCCGCCTCGCCCTCGCGCAGTCCCTCGCGCTCGGCCTCCCCGCGACCCTGTCGACGGTCTCCTCCCATGACAGCATCGCCGTGATGGCGTCGAAGGTCTTCGACCACTCCATCAGCAGCCTCGACCGCGCCCGGCGCTACCTCGACGCCGAGCGCATCGAACGCGCGGTCGACGCGATCCTCGGAGCCCGCTCCCTCATCCTCACGGGCCTCGGCGCCTCCGGCATCATCGCCCAGGACGCCGCGCAGAAGGCGCCGCTGTTCGGCGTGCCGTGCGTCGTGCCGAGCGACCCGCACCAGGCGCTCATGACGGTCGCGGTCGCCGGGCCCGACGACGTGCTCGTGGCCATCTCCAACACGGGCACGACCTCGTCGGTCATCGAGATCGTCGACGCCGCCCGGACGAACGGCGCGACAGTCATCGGCCTCACCGGTGCGGACGACAGCCCACTCGCGGAGCACGTCGACATCGCGCTCGTGGCCCGCACCTTCGAGGACACCGACATGTACACGCCGACGGTCAGCAGGATCGCCGCGCTCGTGATTGTCGACGTGCTCGCGACCGCCGTCGCGCTGCGACGCGGCGATCAGCACGCCGAGCGGCTCACCTCGATGAAGGAGCAGCTGGTGTCGTTCCGACGCCGCTCCGCGGAGTGACCGCATCGACGACGACGGGCCCGGGAGCGAACGCTCCCGGGCCCGTCGTCCATCGTGTCCCGCGGATCAGAACACGCTGTCCTCGTCGTAGTACTCGTCGACGTTGTCGCAGTCGACGCCGGCGCCCTCGATGTACTCGATCGCCTCGAAGTCGTCCTGCTCGGCCTCGCCGGTCGCGACCTGGAGCGCGATCTCGAACGCCCGATCCGTCGCCGCGGACGGCGAGTTCAGCGCGGTGGAGGCGTACTGGCCCTCGCAGCCGCCCTCGGCGATCTCCGCGAAGGCCTCCTTCTGGCCGTCGACGCCGGACACCACGGTCTCGGTGTTGCCCTGGTCGCGGAGGACCGTCAGCGCACCGAGCGCCATCGCGTCGTTGAGGCCGAGGATGAGGTCGACGTCGGGGTGCGCCGCGAGGACACCCTCGGTGGCCGGCACGGCCTCGTCCTGCGAGTAGTTGCCGGTGGCCTCGGCGACGATGTTGTAGGTGAGGCCGGCCGCCTCGAGGCCCGCGAGGAAGCCCTTCTGCCGGTCCGGCCCGACGATCTCGTCGTTCGGCCCGCCGTTGATCACGGCGATGTCGATGGCCGCGCCGTCCTCGAATCGCTTGGCGGCGAGCTCGCCGGAGTACTGGCCGATCTCCTCGTTGTTGGAGCCGACCGCGGTGAAGCCGACCTCCGGGATGCTCGTGTCGATGAAGAGCAGCGGCACCTCGCCCGCGATCTGCTCGAGCTGGTCGCGCTGCGTGTCGGGGCTGATGGCGTTGACGATCAGGACGTCGACGCCCTGGCTGAGGAGGGTCTGCGCCTGGTCGAGCTGCGTGACGGGGTCACCGGCGGCGTTCTGGAACAGGAGGGTGAAGCCGTCCTCCTCGGCGAGCGCCTCGGCCTCCGCCTGCATCGCGGCGTAGTAGGGGGCGTCGACCTGGCGCTGCAGGAATCCGATCGTCACGTCGGAGGGGTCGGCCGCTGTGCCGCCCTCCGCGGCGCCGCCGGTGTCGCCGACGGTGCCGCAGCCGGTCAGGGCGAACGCCCCGACCGCGACGATGGCGCCGATGCCTGTCGCTTTCTTGAATGTCATCGCTGACCTTTCTGGTGGGTGGTGAGTGTGTCGGTGGATGGGGATCGTGGGATCAGGAGATCGTCGGCCGCTGGCGGCGACGGGAGAACTGGAAGGTGGTGAGCAGGATGGCGATGAGGATGAGCGCGCCGCGGAACGCGTCCTGCAGGAAGGTCGAGACGTTGAGCAGGACGAGGAGGTTCGTGATGACGCCGAAGATCAGCGTTCCGACGACCGCCCCGAACACCCGTCCTCGTCCGCCCGACAGTGCGGTGCCACCGATGACGACGGCCGCGATCGCGTCGAGCTCGTACAGCGTGCCGGCGGTCGGGGTTCCGGCGCCGACGCGCGACGCGAGCAGGAACCCGGCGAAGCCGATCAGCACGCCCGCGATGATGTAGGTCACGAGCAGGGTGCTGCGCACCGGGATACCGGAGGCGTGGGCGGCCTCCTTGCTGCTGCCGACGGCGTAGATGCGGCGTCCGAGCACGGTGCGACGCGTGATGAAGCCGATGGCGAGCGCGAGGGCGAGCCAGATGAGGCCGATGACGGGGATCCCCGCGACGGTGCTCGTGGCGATGGCCCGGAAGTCGACGGCCTCGGGACGCACGGGAGACCCCTCGGTGTAGGCGTAGACGAGGCCGCGGGCCAGCGCGAGCATGCCGAGGGTGACGATGAAGGGCTCGAGTCCCCGGAACGCCACCAGGTAGCCGTTGACCGCGCCGATGGCCGCCCCGACCGCGACCGCGATGCCGATCGCCAG
>CAKTZW010000241.1 GCA_934636065.1 uncultured Labedella sp. | reverse complement strand
GGGTCGAGGAACGCCCGGGGCTCCACGAGCTCGAGTTCATCGAGGTCCGCCGACACTGGTTCGAGGGCGTCGTGCCCCACGACACGGAGGGGACGGTGAACGTGCTCAACCTGGTCGAGGGCGCCGAGGCCGTCGTGGAGAGTCCGAGCGGAGCGTTCGATCCCTTCGTCGTCCACTACGCGGAGACCTTCGTCGTGCCGGCGACCGTCGGCCCATACACCATCCGGCCCACCGAGCGCGCAGCGGGGCAGCGCTGCGGCACGGTCAAAGCGTCGGTCCGCGGCACGTCGATGCGCTGAGCAGTCGGACACGTTCGACGAGGTCGGCGACCGCGACGACGACGTGGCCCCCGCGGGAGTCTCCTCCGGCGGGGGCCACGTCGCGGAGCCCGCGGGCCCGTCGTCGATCAGCTGATGTCGCCGAGCCGGTCTGCGCCCCATCCGAGGGCTGCGAACACCTGCACCATCGCGGCCTGGTCGAGGGTCGCGGCCGGACGGGCTGGGTTGTAGTCGCCGCCTCCGCTCGGCTGGAAGTGGAACAGCCCGGTCTCGGGGTCACGGTTGTCGCGCCAGGTCGACTCCGCCCAGTCCTCCATGGCCTCCCGGTAGGCCGGGTTGTGGCTCATCGAGTCGAGCAGGAGCAGGTCCTTGAAGTAGAACGCGTTGAAGATCGCGGGCTGCTGCTGGAGCCGGTTCCCCTCCGTCCAGTACGCGAGCGAGCCCTTCGCCGCGCGCTCCGCCTTCGTGAGCCACGCCGGGTCGTCGGTGGCGCGGTAGAGGATGGCGGCGGTGCCGATCATGGCGCCCGAGTTGTACGTCCACAGGGTCGGGTCGACGGTGCCGTCGTCGTTGTAGCTGTTCTCGTAGAGACCGGCCGACTGCTTCAGGCACTTCTCGTTCCAGTTGTAGAACTTCTTGCTCCAGCTGAGGTACGTGGCCTCCCCGGTCTCCTCGTAGAGGTGAGCCGCGAGCTGGGCCGACAGCCCCGTGACGTTCGCGCCGCGGACAGTGTTGTCCTCGCGGTCGATCCAGTCCGACCCGCCGGGGCACGTGAGGGAGTTGTCCGGGTTCCAGCCGCGCTTCGCGATGTCGTAGGCACCGCGCGCCAGGTCGAGGTACGCCTCGTCACCGGTCGCCTTGAACTGGCTCACGAACGAGAGGCCCACGACCGCGTTGTCGTCGTAGTAGACATCTCCGCCCGTGCCGAGCGGAGCGGGCAGGTACGACTCGTACCCGGGCCGTCCGCCGGGACGGACATCGTAGTAGAGCTGGAATCCGTCCACACGCGCCGCGGCGGAGTTCTCGTACGCGGCGCCCGCCCCGGGGAGCCCCTGCAGATCGAGCGCCGCCTGCGTCGCCTCGCGGTACTCCCAGAGGTAGGAGTAGGGGTTGCCAGTGGACGTGTCCGTGTTGAGCCGATAGAGGCCCTGGCCCGCCGCCCCGGTGTAGAGGTAGTCCTGCATCGCGTCGTACGACGCGCTCGCTCGTGCCTGCCAGACGGGATCGGGCGACGATGGAGCGGCGGCGTCCGCCGGTTCCGTCGTCGCGGAGAGGGAGACTCCGGCCATCGCCAGTGCCATGACGGCGGCGATCCCGGCCGTCCGGGTCGAGCGTCGCCGTTCTGCGTGCATTGAGGGCATCATTGCCACCTGCTTCCGTGTTGGTAACGTTAACATAGGGCGTGACCGCCTCCCGCGGAAGCCCCCAGTCGTCGATTGCCGGGGCGGGCGCAGGAACGGTTGCAGTGCCGCATCCGCCGACGCCGCCGGCTCCGAACGCCGGGCATGGCACGATCAGCGCTGTCCCGTCCGTCCCGATTCCGCCGCGCGCTCGCGGCGATCGGCATCCTCACGGCGAGCGGATCGCTCGCCGCCTGCGCGAGTCCCGCGGCCGAGATGCCGGAGGGCGACGGACCCGTCGTCGCGTTCTACGGCGACTCCTACACACTCGGCACCGGCGCGAGCGACCCGGCGAAGCGGTGGTCGAGCATCGTGAGTGCGCAGCGCGGGTGGCGCGAGGTGAACCCGAGCGTGAACGGCCTCGGCTTCGTCAACAATCGGACGGCGTTCGGCGAGGACAGCGGTGACCTCCCGAGCATCGTCATCGACGCGGACCCCGACATCGTCTTCATCACGATGGGCCTCAACGACAACTTCAGCTACGCCACGCGCGCCGATCGCATCCGCGAGCAGATCACGACCGATCTCGTCCGGGTCCACGACGCACTCCCCGACGCGCGCTTCGTCGTGGTGGAACCGTTCTGGTACACCGATACGCGGCCCGCATCGCTGGACACGATCTCGGGGTGGGTGCGCGACGCCGCGGGCGCGATCGACGCCGACTACATTCCCGGGGCGAGCCGCTGGCTCGACGGCCATTACGCGGGGAGCGACGACAGCTGGATGGCCGCGGACGGGCTGCACCCGGACGACACCGGGTACGCCCGCATGGCGGAACGGATGGACGCGGCGCTCGGAGAGCTCCATCCGCCGCTGTGACGCCCGCCGTCCCCGCGCCCGCCGGACGAGAGCGCTGCTGCCGATCACATCGAGCGGGCCGTCACCGCAGCTCGCGCCGCCCGTAGGCGCGGCTCGCCAGCAGCGCACCGACGACGACTCCCATGACGCCGAGCGCGATCCCGGCGGCCAGCACGACCGGGACCGGGAAGGAGAGGCCACCGAGTTCGAACGCCCCGGTGGCCTCGTTCAGCCAGAGCACCCCGGCCACGATGAGCGCCGGTGCGTACGCCACCAGTCGGCCGCGCGAGTAGCCGACGCGGAACAGCACCGGGAGCTGCACCGACATCGCCAGACCGATGAAGGCGAAGCTCACGGCCAGAGCGACCCCCATCAGCTCGAGAGGGACGATGCTCCCCCGGACCACGCCGACCACGGCCGTCATGACGACGGCGATGACCGATGCGACGAGGTAGTAGACCACGATGGCGAGCGCACGCCCCCCGACGACGTCGCTCCGAGACAGGGGGAGCACACCGTACAGGGTCTCGAGCCGCCCGCGCTCGTCCCCGAGGAACGGCGCCGAGATCATCATCGATGCGACGACCGCGGAGGTCAGTACCGCCATCCCGGGAACCGGGAGGACGATGCCCACGACCACGATCAACACGAGGGGAAGGAGGGTCTGCCTCCGGGGCAGCCAGAAGAGCACGTCGAAACGCGCGAAGGCGAGGGTCTTCATACGAGACTCCCTTCGTTCTCGGTCGCGAAGTGGATGATGATGTCGTCGACGGTCGCCGAGTCGATGACGACCTCCGGGCCGAAGGCCGCGGTGTCCGATGACCGGATCAGCCCCGACCACTGGCCGCCCGAGCGCTGCGGGCCGATGAGCCCGACGGGCGGGACCTCGCCCGACCCCCGCGCCACGGCGTAGTCGTCGCGCAACTCGAGGAGACCGCTCTGCTGGACGACCCGGCCCGCGACCATCACGACCACCTCGTCCGCCAGATCGTCGAGGTCGGTGGTGATGTGCGTCGACATCAAGACGGCCCGGTCGGGTTCGATCATGAACTCGCGGATGACGTCTCCGATCTCCCGGCGCGACGCCGGATCCAGTCCGCTCGACGGCTCGTCGAGGATCAGCAGACTGGGTCGTTGCGCGAGCGCGACGGCGAGGCCGAGCTTCACGCCCTGCCCCCTCGACAGCTCGCCCACCCTCCCCTGCCGGGGGACGCCGAAGCGGTCGAGCATGTCGCTGAGCACGGTCTCGTCCCACGCGCCGTAGAACGGAGACAGCCGTCGACCGATGCTCGCGACGCGCCACTCCGGTGCCGCGGTCGGCTGGTCGAGGACGATGCCGGTTCCCGCGAGCGCCTCGGGGCTCCCCGCGGGATGCCCGAGCACCGATGCGGTGCCGGCATCCGGCGCGAGCAGTCCGAGCAGCACCCGGATGGCGGTGGTCTTGCCGGCGCCGTTCGGGCCGATCAGCCCCACGACGGACCCGCGCGGCACCGCGAGCGAGATGCCGTCGAGGCGGAATGAGGCGCGGCGCACCCGGACTCCGTCGAGCCGTGCCGTGTCGTCAGTCATCGGAACTCCAACTCTCGTCGATGAGGCGATGCACGTCCGCTCGACCGAGTCGCGCGTGTCCGGCGGCGGTACGCAGCTCACGCAACGCCTGGTCCACTCGCGAGCGGAGCGCGGACGCGGCCGTCTCCGGGTCGACCGCGCGCACGACGAAGCCGCGCCCGTGCTCGTTGCGCACCAGCCCCTCTGCGACCAGATCGTTGTAGGCACGCGTGATGGTGATCACGCTCACTCGGAGCTCAGCGGCGAGCTGACGCAACGAGGGAAGGGTCGAATCGACCGCGAGGTCACCCGCGAGGATGGCCGCTCGTGCCTGAGTCTTGATCTGCTCGTAGATCGGGACGGTCGAGTCCGTGGAGACGACGATCTGCACAGCACCTCATTCTGTATATGTACACCATAACAGTAGGCGATGTGGGCGTTGCCCGCAAGGCCGCAGAAGCACCCGTCGTCGCGGCCCTCGATGCCCCTCCGTCCCTCGCAAGCCCCCCCACCCGCCCAAAGGGC
>CAKTZW010000240.1 GCA_934636065.1 uncultured Labedella sp. | reverse complement strand
CCACAGCACCACGCGATCGAACGACGGCCGGTCCCCTCGGGGGCCGGCCGTTTCGTCGTCCCCGGGCACGCCGTCGCGATCGGGCGCTCGTCGGGCGTGCCCATCGCCCCGTTCGTGGGGAGTTCTCCCCCTCGGCCCCGTCACACGCGACTGTTAGCATCGCAGCATGCCCAGCACTCGGAGATTCAGGGGGTTCGCGGTGCTTGCGGCCACGCTGCTCACGGCGGCCGGCCTCACCGCGTGCACCGTCACGGTCGACGGCGAGGCGGTGCCCGCCGACTCGGCCCCGGGCATCAACGTCGACATCCTCGCCGCCGGCGAGTCGGTCGACATCGACAGCGACCCGGGCGCGACCAACGACTTCTGGGACGACAACGCGTCGAACGCGAGCGCCCCGGAGTACGAGCCGCCGCCCGAGGGCGAGGAGGCGCTCACCGACACGCCCACCGGCGTCTTCGTCGACCCGACGACCGGCCCGGTCGAGGCCGTCGACCCCGAGAGCCTGCAGGACTCGTCGGCCGGGAACCCGTTCGCCGCTCCCGGGCTCTCCGGCCAGGTGCACGGACGGCTGTACGGCGCGTTCGACGACCAGACGGCGTACGTCTGCTCGGCCACGGTCGTCACCTCGAAGGGCAAGAACATGGTCGCGACCGCCGCTCACTGCGTCTACGACGCGTACGAGAAGCGCTATGCCCAGAAGCTGCAGTTCGTGCCGGCCGACCGCAATCAGATGGAGGAGACGCCGTACGGCGTCTGGTACGCCAACAAGATCTTCGCGCCGACGCAGTTCATCGAGCAGGCCGAGGCGGATGCGAGCGGACGCACGGCCGGAAACGGCTGGTACTACGACTTCGCCTTCCTCACGATGGACGCCGACTCCGAGGGGCGGCAGATCCAGGACGTCACGGGCGGGCAGGGCCTGTCCTTCGGCGGCGAGCTCGACGGAGTGCTCTCGATCGGCTACCCCGCCGCCCCGCCCTTCGACGGCATGTCGCAGCGGTACTGCTCGGCGAGCAACGTCGCCGACCGGTACACGAACGACTACGTGCTGAACTGCGACATGACGGGTGGATGCTCGGGCGGCGCCTGGCTCACGAAGTTCGACTCGACGACCGGCGCCGGTTATCTCATCGGCTCGAACTCCCGCGGCGGCGGCGGCAAGATGCTGAGCGCGGCTCTCGGCGAGGTCGCCCTCGCGCTCTACAACCAGGCCGGAGGGGGAGCGTGACGCGCTCGACCCGTCGCCGCCTCCTGAGCGGTCTGCTGACGGGCGTCGTCGTCCTCGCCGGGGCGACCGGCTGCGCGACCCAGGAGGTGGAGGGGGAGGCGCACGCCGACACCGCGGCGCGGCAGAGCTACCTCCGATCCGTCTTCGACGCGCGGTTCGCCGCCGCGTCCGAGCAGTTCTCGCCGGGCTCGGACGTCGCCGGGCTCGAGTACGTGTCGACGCTCGGGGGAACGGGCGAGTTGGAGCTCACACGCGACGTCGTCCTGATGGGGGATCCCGCCACGGTCGTCGTCCGTGAGAG
The DNA here is from genome assembly GCA_934636065.1 of uncultured Labedella sp. Lineage (GTDB taxonomy): Bacteria > Actinomycetota > Actinomycetes > Actinomycetales > Microbacteriaceae > Labedella. The sequence continues at coordinate 3,060 of CAKTZW010000240.1, read as the reverse complement.
CTCGAGTCGCGAGGGCGACACGATCGACGTCTACCACGAGGGTGGGTCGGAGTCCGACTTCCTCCTGCTCGGTTCGATGTTCGCCGGCCTCAGCCCCACGCTGTGGACGGAGGTGCCGACGGTCGTCGGGGCGGGTGAGGACCCGTGCGCGCTCCCCGCGCAGCGGATCTTCTGCGGCGCCACGGCCGCGCTCGAGGCCGAGGAAGGCGACAGCGCGTCCGTCTACGACCTCACGACCGATGAGGACGGCACCTCCCGCGTGAGTGTCACGACGCCGCTCGCGAACGTCGTCGGGCAGGCCGAGGTCCTCGCGCTCCCCGACGGCGTGGTCGACGTCGAGGGTGTCGACGAGAACGCCGTGGCCACGATCACGATCGAGAGCGACGCCGAGGGCGCCTTCCGTGCCCTCGAGCTGTCGGCTCCGCTCGGAGCCGACGCCGGTCGTCTGCTCGTCGGCTTCTCCTCGAGCGGTCCCGTCGATCCGGACGAGGTCCCGGAGGCGCCGTCCCCGTTCGACGTCACGACCATCGACGAGTCAGACGTCGACGCGTTCTACGAAGAGATCCAGAGGTTGAGAGATGAGTGACGGTCGCACCCCGACGGGGCCGGACGGACAATCGCCGACGCCCGGCCAGGAACAGTCGCCGGCGCAGCCGGGGCAGCAGCCCGCTGTGCCTCAGCCGCCGCAGGGCGCGCCTCAGCAACCGGAGCCGGGTGCTTCGCAGCAGGGTTCTGCGCAACAGGGTGCTCCGCAGCGGCCGTACGCGCCGCCGCCGACGCAGCAGCAACCGGCTCCGCAGGGACAGGCCCCGCAGCAGCCGTGGGCGCAACAGCGGCCCGGCTCGCCGCAGTCGGACCCGCGGCCGTGGTGGCAGCAGTCGGGCCAGAACCCGCCCCCCGCTGGGCCTCCCACGCAGCAGTACCCGACGCCGACCGCGCCGACCGAGCGTCTCGGATCGAACCCGGCGCAGCACACCGGCGCCGCCGCGCAGTATCCCGGGCAACCTGCCTCGAACCACGGCGGGCCGGGACAGGGTGCGCCGCGCACACCGGCGCCGGAGCAGCGCTACCCGGTGCAGTACGCGGCGGGTCCCGGGCAGCAGCACACCGGCGGCCCCGCCTACGGAGCGTACGGTCAGCCGGTGCCCGACGCGGCTCAGCAGCAGGCGGACAAGGCCAAGCGACGCGGCTTCGCGTGGGGCACCGCCGTCACGAGCATCCTGATCGGCGCGGCCGTCGGCGTACTCGCGACCCTCGTGTTCTCGGGACAGTTCGTGCGACCCGTCTACACGGGGTCGGCGGTCGAGGACGGCGTCCAGGGCGTGCTGGAGGACGAGTTCGGGCTCGCCGACGTCCGCGACGTCGCCTGTCCGGAGGAGCCCAGCGCCGCTGCTGGCGCCGAGTTCGCGTGCAACTTCACCACGGGCGACCGGGAGTTCTCCGTCCAGATCCGCGTGCTCGACTCGGGCGGACAGTACCTCGTGGGCGCGGTGTCGAGCGGCGACTGACGGCGGGCAGCGCTCCGTCTCCGGAGCCCCACTCGTCGGCGCGCGAACGGCCTCATCGGCATGCTCATCGGCCACCCGCGAGGCCGACACGCCGGAGTCGATCTCGTCGCACAGCGCGTAGATCCGCGGAATCTCGGGCTTTTCTGTTACATTCGAGGCGGTCGAGAGACCGGGTCGCCGTGCCGGAACGGTGGGCGACCGCTACAGGAGAAACCGACTGTACTTCGTAACAAGGTCCGAGGAGGACACTTCATGGCTGATAAGTCGCTTAACAAGACCGAGCTCGTTGCAAAGATCGCTTCGGAGTCGGGCCAGAGCCAGGCTGCGGTGAGCGGCGTTCTCGACGCTCTGTTCTCGGTTCTCGCTGACTCGGTCAGCAACGACGTCAAGGTCAGCATCCCCGGCTGGCTCGCTGTGGAGCGCACCTCGCGTGCCGCTCGCACGGGCCGCAACCCGCAGACCGGTGAGACGATCCAGATCGCGGCCGGCCACTCGGTCAAGGTCTCCGCGGGCTCGAAGCTCAAGGCCGCCGTGAAGTAGTCACGGCTCCACTTCCACCGCAGGGGTGGTCGACGCTGGGCGTCTACCACCCCTGCGGTGTTTCCGCCTGTTCCCTCCGGTGGGCGGTACCCGAGGTCGGCATGGGCGGGCGCCCAGCGGGCAGCGCGTACCCTTGAGAGGTGAATCGAACGACGCGCATCCTCGGGCCGGCGGTGCTCGTGTTCGTCGGGATCGTCGCCCTCGCCGCGGCCCTCGCCTTCGGCGGCGGCGCGGACGCCCTATCCGTCGGAGACCCGGGGCCCGTCGCCCGGTGGGGTCTCCCGGTCGCGAAGATGTTCGTGAACCTCGGTGCCGCGGGAGTCATCGGGGCGATCGCCCTGGCCCTGTTCGCTCTCGGCCCGAGCCGCGACGAATTCCCGAAGGTGCTCGACTTCGCGTCGGCGAGCGCCGCCGTCCTCACTGTGGCGTCGGGGCTCACCGGCTTCTTCACCTTCCTCGTCGTGACGAACACCCCGTTCGCCCTCGACGACGACTTCGGCGTCAGGCTCGGTTTCTTCCTCACGGAGATCGAGGCCGGCAGGGCGTGGCTCACGACGACCCTGCTCGCTGCGACGGTCACGGTGCTGTGCTTCGCGGTGAGAAACCTCACCGCCCTCTTCTTCGTCGGCGTCCTCGCGGCGCTCAGTCTGCTCCCGATGGCGCAGCAGGGGCACGCGGCGGGCAGCGCCGGCCACGACGCCGCCATCACGGCGCTCGGACTCCACCTGCTGTTCGCGTCCGTCTGGCTCGGCGGACTGCTCGCTCTCGCCATCATCCGGCCGTCCCTGGCCGATGGGCGGCTCGCGGTCGTGCTCGCGCGCTACTCGACCCTCGCGCTCGTCTGCTTCGTCGTCGTCGCGGTGTCGGGCTACGCGAGCGCGGAGCTGCGCGTCGGCAGCCTCGATCGCCTGGCCACGCCGTACGGGCTGCTCGTGCTCGTGAAGGTCGCGGCGCTCGTGGTGCTCGGCCTGTTCGGCGCGTACTACCGCTCGATCATGCTGCAGCGGATGGT
>CAKTZW010000239.1 GCA_934636065.1 uncultured Labedella sp. | reverse complement strand
CGACGAAAGCCGAGTGAACGTCAGCGCCGGTCGGCGCCTCTGAGCGCCGCCCACACCGGGTCGGCAGCGGCGAGCCCCGAGACGTGACGGAGGACGCCGCCCATCTGGCCGCAGCCGGCTGCGAGCGCCACGAGGCCCATGACGAGCGCTCCGACGGAGAGCGCGGTGAGGCCCCCGTCGGCGAGATCCCGGCCGAAGAGCGCGACGCCGCCGATGCCGGTGAGCACGGCGAGCGAGGCGGTCGCGATGCGCAGGAACACGCGCAGCTCGATGTTGACGATGCGCGCACCGAGCCAGCCGACGGCGGTGCGCGGCAGGCCGCTCGCCTCGTGCGAACGCCGCAGCCAGCGCTGGGCGGAGCGCGACAGGCGCCGCCCGCTCGCCCAGAGCGCCATAAGGACGGCTCCCCCGCCGACGGCGAGCAGCACCGCGACGAGCATCACCATGACGTCCAACTGCGACACCGCGCCGACCGCGCCGACCGCATCGACCATGCCCGCGAGGACGAAGATCCCGAGCTCCACCGCGACGCCGGCGCCGAGACCCAGCCCCCAACGCGAGAGCCGTTCGTAGTCGGTGCGGACCGTCGCGGCGGAGCGCTGCGCGTCGCCCGCGCCCGCATTCTCGGGGTCGCGATCGAGCAGGGGCATCGTCTCGGATCGGATGAGCTCCAAGGGCATACCTCGATCGTACGAGGCCGGTCGGTCGACCGCGGACTGGCGGCGAGGACCTGGAGGTAACCCGCGTCGGCGATGGTGAGGTCGACGCGGAGCGACGAGTCGAGCATGAGGAGATGCGCCCAGGCGATCCCTTGCGAGCACAAGCCATGCCCATGTGACCAGATGTGACCTGGTGTTACACTCGGCGTCGGAGTTGAGGAGAACAACGTGATTCCTGATCAACGACGCGAGGAGATTCTCCGTCTGCTGCGAGAGACACCGGTGCTGTCCGTGCGCGAACTCACCGAACGTCTCGCTGTTTCGCACATGACCGTCCGACGTGACATCGACGTTCTCGAGCGGATGGGACGCGCGCACTCGGTCCCGGGTGGCATTCGACTCGCCAGTCACCTCGGTTCCGAGCCGTCTCGCCTGGACAAGGAGAACATCGACGTCGGACACAAGCGGGCGGTGGCCCGAAGCGCCGCCCAGCTCGTCTCCGACCGGATGACCGTCTACCTGGACGCCGGTACCACGATCCTGGCGATGGTCCCCTATCTCCTGTCACGGAAGGACCTCACCATCGTGACGAACGATTTCAGCACGCTCGAAGCGCTCGTCGACGCCGAGGATGTCGACGTGATCCACACGGGCGGCCTCCTCGATCACCGAAATCGATCCTCCGTCGGGCGGCTCGCCGCCTCCACCCTCCGCGACCTCAACGTCGACCGCGCCTTCATCAGCTCGAGCAGTTGGGCGGCCCAACGCGGCGTGACCACTCCTCACGAACCCAAGGTCGATGTGAAACGAGCCGCCATCGACGTGTCCGCGTCGCGCGTCCTGGTCGCCGGAAGCGTCAAGTACGGACTCTTCGCGACTCACCGCGTCGCCGACCTCGGCGAGTTCGACACGATCATCACCGATGACGCACTCGCACCCGGAGCAGCCGCCGCCGTCCGTGATCGCGGCGTCGACCTCGTCCTCGCCACTGACGGCGACGCACCGCAGACATCGGCCGTCGGCTAAGCCCCGGCATCCCAACAGGAGTCGTAACGCTCGGCGAGATGACGGGCCTGCGAATCGGTGAGCGGCTCGAACGGGCGAGTACCGAGACGAACGATCACATCCGAGGCCGCCTCCAACTCGATGGCCGCTTCCACGGCACGAGCGACCGAATCACCGGCGACGATCGACCCATGGTTCTGCAGGAGGGCCGATCGGAACCGGAACGACCGACGCTCCAGCTCGACCGCGTGGTCATCCGACCCGGGCGGCGCGTAAGGGATCAACGGTGTCTGCCCCACCCGCATCACGAAATACGGAGTGATGGGCGGGAGGGCGCTCAGTTCGGAGTACGGAGGCAGACAGGATGCAGCGACGGCGCTCGCAGAATGGAGATGCACGACCGCTCGAATGCTCTCACTCTTCCGATAGAAGGCCAGATGAAGGGGTGCCTCCTTCGTCGGCCGAGGGCCGTCGAGGAGAGTGCCGTCGAGCGACAGCTCGGCCAGTTCACGGGCTTCGACCGTCGCCATGCTGGTTCCCGTCGCCGACAGGAACACCCGATCACCGACCCGCACACTCACGTTGCCCGACGTACCCGGGCTCAGACCGAGCGCAGCGAGCTGGTGTGCAGCGGCGACGAGGTCGTCGACCGCACTCGTCGCTGTCGCATGGGCGGTGCTGCTCATAGGAGACGCCTCCAGGCATCGAGGAAGAAGTCCCGGCCACCGAAGTTGCCGGACTTGAGGGCAAGTGCGAGAGGAACGTCGCCCTCGACGGTCACAGCGCGAGCGAACGTCCACGCGACACCGGGATCGATCGTCTCTCCCAGCACGAGGTCGGCGACGCCGAGAGCCTCGGCCACCGCACCGGACGTCTCACCGCCCGCGACGAGGAAACGACGCACGCCCTCGTCGACGAGACGGCGGGCGAGGGCACCGAAGGTCCGTTCGAGAGCAGTCGCTCGAGCCTTGCCCTCGGGGGTCGTCCCGTCGACGCCGTCCGGGGAGTCCGCCGGCGCGATGACGACGAGAGCGTCGGAGTCCGCGACGGAGATCGCCGACACCACCTCGAGCGCCGCCTCGCTGCTCGACTCGAGCGCCGACACGTCGAGACGCACGACGGGCAGACCGGCGTCGGCCGCCCGCTGCAGCTGCCTCCGCGTCATCTCCGACGCACTGCCGACGAGGACCACGCGCGGCCCCTGCCGGACCTCCTCGGGAGCCGGCATCGCAGCCCGAGGCGCGGGACCCGACAGGCCGAGAGCGAGCCCCGAGCCGCCGGTCACGAGTGGAGCTCCGGCGGTCGCGGCGGCGATCACGGCGAGATCGCCATCATCCACCGCATCCACGACGGCATAGCGGACGCCGCGAGCGGACAACGTCGCGAGCGCGGTGGACACGGCGTCGGCTCCCGAACGAACGGTGGGCAGGGGCAGGAGGGCGACCGGCTGATCAGTCTGCTGCTGCATGACCCGAACGATGTTCGAATCGGTCATCGGTGTGAGTGGGTGGCGGGCCATCGAGCTCTCGCTCAGCGGCACATCGTCCACGAAGAGGTGCCCTCGATAGACCGTACGACCGTTAGCCGGAAAGCTCGGAACGATCACGGTGATGGCAGAGCCGGTCCGTTCTGCAGCCAGATCGCAGATCGGACCGATGTTTCCTCGCGGAGTGGAATCGAACGTTGAGCAGTACTTCACGTAGAAGCGCTCAGCCCCCGCAGCACGAAGCGCGTCGAGGCTCGCGGCACTGTCGGCCAGAGCCCTCGCCACGGTCGCCGTCCTCGTCGTGAGTGCGATGACGAACGCGTCGGTGTCGCTGGAGTCCAGTGGTGAGGCGGGAACCCCGAAATGCACACGGGTCCGGAATCCGCGCGAAACGAGATTGCTCGCGAGGTCGACGGCGCCGGTGACGTCGTCAGCGATCGATCCCAGCATCCTTGAGCGTCCTTCCTTGCGATTGAGCGCGACACGATGTGAGCTCATGTTACACACTGTTCCAGAATGTTATACTTCTCGAACCGGCCGACGCCGCCCCGGACCAGAACGAAGGACGACAACGACGTGAATTACGCCCCCGACTCCGCCCCCGACGCGTCGATCCGCGTGGCGCTGACCGGCGCCGCCGGCGCATTCGGACGAACGACTCTGCTCGCCCTTGGATCCCACCCCGGCCAGCGCCCCGCCGTGCTGTGCGACCTCGACCTCCCCGCTGTCCGCCGAACGCTCCTCGCGCTCGGTTATCCCGGGGACCGAATCGCGGTCTGCACGACCGACGAGGACGTGCGCGGAACGGTGGACTCCGGTGGCATCGCGCTCGTCGACACCATCGACCTCCTTGCGGCCGACGCGTACGATGTGCTCGTCGAAGCCACCGGAGTCGTACCCGTCAGCACCCGGGCGGCTCTTGCGGCGATCGATGCCGGCCGCCCGGTCGTCCTGGCGAGCAAGGAGACGGAGTCGCTTTTCGGACGAGCCCTCGCCCGACGAGCAGCGGACCGTGGCGTGGTCTGCACGACCGGCGCCGGCGACCAGCCGGCCAACCTCGTCGCCCTCCTCCAGTGGGCGGGACGACTCGGCCTCGAGGTCGTCGCTGCCGGCAAGTCCAGCGAGTACGACCTCGTCTTCGATCCGAGCACCGGCACGGCGTCGGTGCTCGACGAGGCGATCCCCGCTCCGCACCTCGGCGGCCTCTGGGAGCTCGGAGACGATGTCCCATCCACTCTCCGCGAGCGCGCAGACGCCGTCGCGAAGCTCACGCTCGGCGCAGCCGCCGACTACTGTGAGATCGCCATCGTCGCGAACCTCACGCGGCTGCGCGCAGACACTCCCGAGCTGCACTACCCCATCGCCCGATACCGCGAACTCGCAGACGTCTACCGTCGTCGTGACCAGGGTGGCATCCTCGCGGAGTCCGGCTCGCTCGACGTC
>CAKTZW010000238.1 GCA_934636065.1 uncultured Labedella sp. | reverse complement strand
GGCACCGTGCTGCGGGCCGCGAGCGACTCGAGCGCCGCGACGAGACCGCGGTCGAGCAGGATCGGAGGCGCGAAGCCCCGGGACAGCGCGCGCAGCTCGTCGAGCGCCTCCCGCGACTGGCCGGCCGCCTCGGCGAGGAGGGCGCGTGCGCGGTCCGGGTCGATCTCGAGCTGCCGCTCGGCCGCGGCGATGTCCATCTGCAGGCGCACGAGTCGCTGCTGCGGTCCGTCGTGGATGTCACGCTCGAGGCGGCGCAGCGCCGTTCCCTCGGCCGCCGCGGCGGCCGTGCGCGTCGCGTGGGCCTCGGCCACCCGCTCCTCGAGGTCCTCGCTGCGGAAGCGGGCGAGCATGAGCCGGGCGATGCCGTGGTGGGCGAGAGTGAGGCCGTGGGTCACGAACGGCAGCGTCGCGAGGAGCAGGACGCCGACGACGACGTTGACGAACGTGTCGAGCAGCGGGATGGCGAGCTGCGGCCAGAGCAGGGTCGCGATGCCCTCGTTCCGGCCGTCGACGTCGATCCACCACGGGAACGTCCAGGCGAGCGCGCCGCCGAGGCCGCCGAAGACCCACGCGAGCGTGAGGCTCCACGTCACGGTTCCGACGATCGGGTTCACGATCGCCGTGTGGAGGAGGTGCAGCCAGGAGTGACCGTCGGTGAAGGGGCGGAAGAAGGTGCGCCAGAAGCCCTCGCTCGGCCGGTTCGGCCATCGCGGCTCGGGGATCTCCGGCATGCCGGCGCCCCGCAGGCGGAGCAGCTCGAACGCGCCGAACGCGCGGCCGACGTAGAGCGTCGCGAAGAGGACGAACACACCGACGTAGATGACGATCGTGCCGACGCCGACCGCGAAGAGCGTGATCGCGGTGACCTGCCCGATGAGGACGATGGGGAAGACCGGCAGGAGGAAGCCGAGCTCGCGGGGCACGCCCTTCCAGAGCCGCCCGTAGGCGGCGAGGGGACCGTCGCCGTCGCCGCCCCCGGTGGACGGCGGAGTGGTGGGGAACGCGGGCGGCGCCGCCGTGGAGTACTCGCGGGTGCCGCCGTCCCCGGCGGTGCGCGCGTCGCCGGTCGCCTCTGTTCCGGCGTCGGTGGTCGCGTCAGTGATCATGATGGTTCTCCTCGGTTCGCATCGGCCGAGTGGGAGTGTCGACGCGGATGACGAAACGGCTCCATCATCCCGCGGATCGCACGGTTCGGCGGGGATGACTCCAGCATCCCGGCCGGCGCGCGCCGCTCCCATCCGGCGGGCTCCCCGTCCCGTCGGGGGTTACCCCCACCCGGCTCGGTGGGGTCGTCCGGTTCCCCGCCCGGTCCGGTCCAGCCCGATCCGGGTCAGGCCGGCGGATCGAGCTCGATGTCGCTCGTGGGGGCCGAGCAGCAGACGAGCACGGAACCGCTCGGCGGAGGAACGATCGGGTCGACGAGGTACTCGACGGTTCCGCTCCGCACCCGGCGGACGCACGTACCGCACGCACCGGTCCGGCACCCGCTCGGCCAGTCCTGACCGACGCCCTCTACGGCGTCCAGGATTGACCCGGACGACGGCCGCCAGCGCGCCTCGGCGGGGCCGGCGACGATGCGGTGGGGACCTGCGCTCGAGGGTGCGCGCGGGGCGGTCAGCTCGGCGGTCGTCGGGGAGTAGAAGACCTCGGCGTGTACGCGTTCGGCGGGGACGTCGGCCCCGACGAGAGCCGCACGCAGCTCCGCCGTGAACAGGGCTGGGCCGCACACGAAGACGTCGAGGTCGGCCGGGTCGAGGCCGCGCAGCATCGCGACGGCGTCGGCGGCGGTGGGGCGCCCGGGTCGCGCTCCGGCAACGTCCGCATCGGCGGGGTCCGGCCGGCTGAGGTGCAGGGTGGCCGTGGCGTCGGGGAGCGCGGCGCACGCGGCCATCGCCTCGTCCCACAGGGCGAGGTCCCGCCGCCCGCGCTCGACGTGCAGCACGCGCACCCGTCGCGCCGGGTCGCCGGTCGCGAGTACTCGGAGCATCGCGACCGTCGGGGTGATGCCGGAGCCGGCGCTGAGCAGCACCACGTCACGGCCCGCCGCACGATCGAGGGTGACGTCGCCGAACGGCCCCGTCACGACGAGCTCGTCGCCGGTGCCGAACCGCTCGTGGAGAGCGGACGAGAGGCGGCCGTCCCGGCGGACGGTGATCCGTGCCCGACCCGGCGCGGTCGCCGACACGGTGTAGGAGCGCCAGGCGGGGGCCGGCTCTCCGGCGACGTGCACCCGCAGGTGCTGACCCGGATCGGACTCGCCGAGCAGGCCGATCGGGTCCTCGATCCACAGGCTCACGGAGCGCTCGCCCACGTTCTCGCGGGCCACGATGCGACCCGTGCGCGGCCAGCCCGCCTCGGCCTCGAGGTCGGCGACCGGCCCGTCGTCGAGCGCGAGGAGAGTGTCGCCGGCCCGGACGGGACCCGCGGACACCACGCGCGCGTACACGCCGCAGTACATGTGGCCGAAGCGGCTCGCGAGCAGGCCGGGGACGTTCACATCCGAGACTCCCGACGCGGGGTCGATCGTCGTCGCGCGGCACCGATCCGTCGGCTGGAAGAACTCGAGGATCGCTCCGCCCACGCGCACACGACGGCCGAGCAGAGCGAGCTCACCCCAGGCCGGGATCCCGTCGACGAGGAGGTTGCCGCGGAACCGCCGCGGGTCGACGGGTGCTCCACCGGCCTCCTCGAGGGCGCGCACCGTGGCGAGGTTGATCACGGAGAGGTGCGCGTCCGGCCAGTCCCACAGCCCGGTGACCCCGGTGCGGATCAGGCGGACCGGCCCGATCGGTCCACCCGGGAGCGCAGCGCGCAGCAGAGCGGTCACGGGGGAGGCGTCGTCGGTCGCCGCGGTCAGCGGCGCGCTGGCCGCTCGGCCGTCCGGCGCCGTGAGCGAGAGGACGGGTTCGTCGCCCTCGGCCGCGTCGAGGCCGACGGCGAACCGCACGATCCCCTCGTGGCGTGCGACATGGAAGTAGGCCTCACGCGAGTTCCACGCGGTCGGTGCGGCGAGCTCGACGCGTCCGTTCTCGATCGCGTGGCTCCGGTCCCACCGCAGGCCGCGACCGGGCAGCAGCGAGACGGCGCCATCGGCGACGACTCCGGGCAGCCCTTTGACGGGATACCGGACGATCGACACGATCCGCGGCTCGGTCATGGTCCTCCTGAGTCGCTCATGCGAGTCCACCCGTGATCAGGAGCGCGGGCGGAGGCGGAGGGACTGCATGCCGCCGTCCACGGCGAGACCGACGCCCGTGGTCGACCCCGAGCGGGGGCTCGCGAGGTAGACGACGGCGTCGGCGACCTCGTCGGCCGAGACGAGCCGACCGTGCGGCTGGCGGGCCTCGAGGGCGGCGCGTTCCGCGTCGGGGTCGTCGGCGGCGTCGAGGAGCCGACCCACCCAGGGCGTGTCGGCTGTGCCCGGGTTCACGCAGTTCACACGGATCCCCTCCCGGAGGTGGTCCGCCGCCATCGCTCTCGTGAGCGCGAGGACCGCGCCCTTCGAGGCGCTGTAGAGCGCGCGCTGGGGGAGGCCGGCCGTCGCCGCGATCGACGCGATGTTGACGACAGCGGCGGCGGGCGACTCACGCAGGTGCGGCAGCGCCGCGCGGACCACGCGCGCCATCCCGACGACGTTGATGTCGAATACGCGCGCCCACTCGGCGTCATCGTTGTCCGCGACGGTGCCCTGCGCTCCGATGCCCGCGTTGTTCACGACGACGTCGACGCGGCCCCATTCGGACACGACGGTGTCGATGGCGGAGCGCACCGACGCGTCGTCCGAGACGTCCGCGTGCACCGAGAGCTGACTGCCGTCGGCCGACTCCGCGAGGTCGAGCACGGCGACACGAGCGCCCTGCTCCGCGAGCCGCGCCGCGATGGCGGCACCGATGCCCGACGCCCCGCCCGTGACCACAGCCACGAGTCCGTCGAAATCGCCCATGATTCCTTCTTCCGTTCCGTCGGGGTGAGTCGAGGGCGGCTCAGGGCGCCGCGCTGAACTCCTGGCGCTGCCGGCCGAGGCCCTCGACCTCGATCTCGACGACGTCGCCCGGCTGGATGTAGGGGAAGCGGCCGGAGAGGGCGACCCCCTCCGGCGTCCCCGTCAGCACGAGGTCTCCCGGCTCGAGCGTCATGTACTGGCTCAGGTGCCACACGATGTGGTCGACACCGAAGATCTGGTCTGCCGTCGAGGAGTCCTGCCGCGGCTCGCCGTTGACCCAGCTGCGCAGGCGGAGGTTCTGGTAGTCGAGGTCCTCCGGCGTCACGAGCCACGGACCCGTGGGGTTGAAGCCGGGCGCGATCTTCCCCTTCGACCACTGACCGCCGGACTCCTCGAGTTGGAAGGTCCGCTCCGACAGGTCGTTCGCCGTCACGAATCCGGCGATGTGGGCGACGCTGTCGTCCGGGGAGTCGAGGTAGCTCGCGCGGGCGCCGATCACGATCCCGAGCTCGACCTCCCAGTCGGTCTTCGTGCTGCGCCGGGGGATGTGGACGGGGTCGTTCGGGCCCACGACGGTGTTCGGGACCTTGAGGAAGACGACGGGGGTCTCGGGCGGAGCGGAGCCCGACTCGGCGGCGTGCGCCGCGTAGTTC
>CAKTZW010000237.1 GCA_934636065.1 uncultured Labedella sp. | reverse complement strand
CCTCGGCTCCGCGAGGCGGCCCACCTCTTCCGTCACTTCCGCAGCCGCGCGGGTGCGCCCGTCCTCGACTTCATCACGCTCGTCACGACGGGCCTCCGGCTCGATCTCGAGGTCGTCGCGAACCCGTCGCGCTCGACGCTGCGCACGGCGAACGCCCGACTGCACGCCTTCACGGACGAGGTGTCGTCCTTCCTCGCGGGCGAGGAGTCGCCGACTCTCGGGGGCGTTCTCGCGTGGATCGATCGCGCGGAGACCCAGGACATGATGGGCCCGCGTGCGGAGGCCCCGGAGCCCGGTGAGGTGCAACTGCTCACCATCCACGGGTCGAAGGGGCTCGAGTGGGACGCCGTCGCGGTCGTGCGGCTCGTCGACCACGAGTTCCCCGCCGACGGCAAGGACGGCAAGGGATGGCTCGGCTTCGGATCGCTTCCCTACGACTTCCGCGGTGATGCCGCCGAACTACCCGTGCTGGCGTGGCGTTCCGCGACGACGCAGCAGGAGGTGAACACCGCTCTCGGACGCTTCGCCGACGACCTCGCGGCGCGCCACGCGCTCGAGGAGCGCCGCCTCGGTTACGTCGCGCTCACGCGGGCACGGTCGCACCTCCTCCTCTCGGGATCCTTCTGGGCAGAGCAGAAGGCGCCGAGGGGGCCGAGCGTCTTCCTGCGCGATCTCGAGGAGGCCGGACTGATCGCCGCCCTGCCGACGGCGCCCCTGTCCGAGGAGAACCCGCTTGCGGGAGACGATGATGTCCTGGTCTGGCCAGGCGACCCGCTCGGCTCCCGCCGCCGCGATCTCGAACGCGCAGCGCACCTCGTCCGGTCCGTCGCCGAGGAGGAGCTCTCGCCCGAGCAGCGCGCGGCCGGCGCCCATGCCGACACGATCGAGCTCCTCCTCGCCGAGCGCGCCTCGGCGTCGGAGGCGGCTCGGCGCGAAATCCCGGCGCGCGTCGCGGCGTCGCGCTTCAAGGACTACTTGAGCGACCCGGACGCGGTCATCTCCTCGATCCACCGGCCGGTGCCGGAGCGCCCCTATCGCCAGACCCGACTCGGGACGCTCTTCCACTCGTGGGTCGAAGGCCGCTTCGCCGCGACGGGCTCGCCCGAGACGATCGACGCCGCGTTCGACGAACTCGACCTCGATCTCGCCCCAGACGTCGTCGGGATCTCGATGGGCGAGGAGGGCGAGGAGTCCGAAGGACTCGCCGCTCTGCAGGCCACGTTCGCGGCCTCGGAGTGGGGCTCGCTCCGGCCCATCGAGGTCGAACGCGAGATCCACGCGGTGATCGCCGACCGCATTGTCGTGTGCAAGCTCGACGCCGTGTACGAGCGCGACGGGATGCGGCAGATCGTCGACTGGAAGACCGGGCGACCCCCGCGGAACGATGACGAGCTCGAGGAGCGGCAGATCCAGCTCGCGCTGTATCGTCTCGCCTACGCGAAGTGGGCGGGCATCGATCCCGATTCCGTCGACGCCGTCTTCTACTACGTCGGCGACGACAGGGTCATCAGGCCCCGCCGCTTCTATTCGGAGTCGGAGTTGCGGTCGCGCTGGGAGCGCGCGGTGGGGGCGTCGACCTCGGCCTGATCCCCGCCGGTCCGGATCCACCCGGTCGTGTCGAGCTCGACCGTTTCCCGGGCGCTCGCCCGGGTCCGTCGGTCGCGTTCCTCGTCGCTCAGCCGTTCGCGCATCCCCGTGTCGAGCACCGGCACGGGTCCGGTCTCGTCGTCGGCGCGGTCCTCGTCGCTGTTCTCGTCGTCGCCCGTCGACAGCGCGTTCTCGATCTCCGACCGGTCGAAGGAGTCCGTTTCCAGCCCGGTCCCGCCGCCGGCCGCAGACGTCCGCGGCGTGCTCGCGAGGAGCGTCTCGACGTCGTCGACGGAGAGGACCGGACCGGTGTGCTGGGAGAGGGGATGCATCACGTCGCCGAGGACGTGCTCGACGAGGCCGTCGAGCATCGCGACGGCGTCGTCCACGATGGAGGAGTCGTGCGTGTCCTTGCCGTGGAGCAGCCACCGGGCGAGCTCGAGCTCGGCGTAGAGCATCGCGCGGACGCGGATCCGGGCGTCGGGCGTGCGAGCGGACCCCGCGGTGTACGCCGCGAACACGCTCTCGGCCGCGTCGCCCGCGCCGGAGAGCCAGTGGAGGTCATGAGCGGGGTCGGAGAACCGGAGACGGCTCCAGCCGATCATGCCGACGACGACCTGGCCGACCTCGTGCTCCGCGACGACGAACGATTCGGCTGAGACGGTCCCGTTGACCACGGTCGGGTTGAACTGCCAGAGGGCGTCGTCGTCGATCGCATCGGACCAGCGGGCGGCGACGGCGGCGGGGAGCAATCGCGTGGTGAGCGCCCGGTCGACGACACTCGACGCCTCCCGTCGGGCCTCTTCGGCCGACTGCGTCGGCAGACCCGCCTCACCCACGAAGGAACCCGGAAGCGCATGCAGCGCGGCGAGCGCGCCACCGATCGAGGTCGCGATCCCGTCACCGGCCGGCATCGAGTCGGCGCGCACCTGGACGCCGGGGAGGTACGTCGACACGACGGCGCGGGTGTCTCCCGCCGGCGTCTGGCCGAGGACGAGGGGGACCGCGAAGGGGAGGCGGCTGCGGATCCCGTCCGTCAGCGCCGCGAGGGCGAGCAGCTCTCGAGCCTGCTCCGTCTCCGCTCGCTGCGACGTCGGAACCCGGACGACGACCTCGTCGCCGTCCGCGGTGCGGAGGAGGGCCGAATCGAAATCCCCCGTCGCGCCCAGGCCGAGCGGTCCGGTTCCGACGACGGTCAAGCCGGGGACGGCCGACGTCGCGAGCGCGGCTAGAGTGAGGTGGGATCTGGCCATGACTCCTAGGTTAGGTCGAGTGCCCGTGACCGGAGCCCGCGCCACGCCTGTCCGATTGGGGTTCGATTGATCTCTCGCGTCCGCCCGCTGGGCGACTTCCCGCTGTCGCGCTCCGCGCTCGACCGGGACCAGCTCTCCCGGTCGAACGAGGGCTTCCTCTCGTCGGTCCTGTCGGACCCGCGAGCCCGGATCGTGAGGGTCGGCGGGGGAGCGCTCCCCGTCCGAGACGACGCCATCGTCTTCGACTCGCCGGAGAGCGCCGGCCGCCCGTCCAGCGCCGATCTCGTCTACCTCGGTCGGACCCTCCGGGACGAGGGCGACGTCCCCGCCGGTTCCCCCGTCCTGCTCCTCACGGGTGCCGAGCCGCCGTCGGACGCACCGGCGGATGTCGAGTGGGCGAATCCCCGCGACGTCGCCCACCGG
Source organism: uncultured Labedella sp. (assembly GCA_934636065.1). Taxonomy (GTDB): domain Bacteria; phylum Actinomycetota; class Actinomycetes; order Actinomycetales; family Microbacteriaceae; genus Labedella. Next base: position 1,336 of record CAKTZW010000237.1, on the reverse strand, counting down.
CTGTCCGACCGGGACGCGGGCATCGCCGCCGAGGCGTTGGCGATCGGCTACTGGCACCGGAGGTCGCGGTTCTGCTCGAACTGCGGCACCGCCACGACCGTCCGCAACGCGGGGTGGATGCGCTCGTGCCCCCACTGCGGGATGGAGCATTTCCCGCGGACCGATCCCGCCGTGATCGTGCGGATCGTGCACGACGACCGGATCCTCCTCGGCTCGAGCGTCCTGTGGCCCGAGGGGCGCTACTCGCTGCTCGCCGGGTTCGTCGAGGCGGGTGAGTCGCTCGAGGCCGCCGTGCTGCGCGAGGTCCACGAGGAGTCGGGCATGCGTCTCGACGCCCCCGTGTACCTCGGTTCGCAGCCGTGGCCGTTCCCGCGATCGATCATGTTCGGATTCCACGCCGAACTCGCGGCGGACCAGGATCCCTCCGCTTTGTCGCCCGACGAGGACGAGCTCCGCGACGTCCGCTGGTTCTCCCGGGCGGAGCTCGCGTCCCCCGAAAGCCCCGTGACGCTGCCCGGCCACTCGTCGATCGCGCGGGCGATCATCGACGACTGGCTGGAGGGTCCGGACGAGTCGTGACGCCCGATCTCCTCGCGGGGCTCGACGAGCAGCAGCGGACGGCGGCGGAGTCGCTCCGGGGACCGGTTTGCATCCTCGCAGGTGCCGGCACAGGCAAGACCCGGGCGATCACCCATCGGATCGCGCACGGCGTCGCCACCGGGACGTACGCCCCGAACCGGGTGCTCGCCCTCACCTTCACGGCGCGCGCGGCCGCCGAACTGAAGTCCCGCTTGCGTGCGCTCGGCGCCGGAGGCGTCTCGGCGCGGACCTTCCACGCCGCGGCCCTCAGCCAGCTGAGCTACTTCTGGCCGCAAGTCGTCGGCGGGACCCTGCCGCAGATCGTGCCGAGCAAGGCGACACTGCTCGCCCATGCCGCGGAGCGGGCGCGAATGGCGGTCGACACCGCCACGCTCCGCGATGTCGCCGCCGAGATCGAATGGCGGAAGATCACGGGCCGGAGCATCGACGAGTACGCCCGCGCCGGTCGACCGGCCCCCGGGGCCCTCACGGGTCAGACCGTCGTCGAGCTCCAGCGCGCGTACGAATCGCTCAAGGACGAGCGGCGCCAGTTCGACTTCGAGGACGTCCTGCTCGCATGCGCCGGCATGCTCGAGCAGGAGCCGCGCGTCGCCCTCCAGGTGCGCGAGCAGTACCGGTTCTTCGTCGTCGACGAGTACCAGGACGTCTCGCCGGCGCAGCAGCGGCTGCTCGACCTCTGGCTCGGCGATCGACGGGACGTGTGCGTCGTGGGGGACGCGAGCCAGACCATCTACTC
>CAKTZW010000236.1 GCA_934636065.1 uncultured Labedella sp. | reverse complement strand
GTCCGTCGTCGTGAAGGTGCTCGAGCGGCTCGTCGAGCAGGGAGCGGTCGACCCGTCGCTGCCCTCGCAGGCGATCGACAAGTACAACCTGCACGACGTCACGGCGGGAACCACCGGCAACGCCGGCGGCGAGTCCTGACGCCGTCCGTGCCCCGGTCCAAGGCGGAGACGCTCGCGTGGCTGCGGCGGATCTCGGGTGAACTGGCGACGGTGACCCTGGGGCGCCTGGAGGACACGCTGCCCTGGTACGCGGACATGCCCCCTGGGCGACGATCGGCCGTCGGCCTCGTCGCCCAGGCGGGCATCAGCTCCTTCATCGCCTGGTACGACGACCCGCGGGCGACCCCCTGGATCGCCGCCGACGTGTTCGGAGCGGCCCCGCGGGAACTACTGCGCTCCGTGAGCCTGCAGCAGACGCTGCAGCTCATCCGCGTGACCGTGGAGGTCGTCGAGGAGCGCGTCGCGGGCGCCGGAGAGGATCTGCGCGAGGCGATCCTGCTGTACTCGCGCGAGATCGCCTTCGCCGCCGCGGACGTGTACGCGCGGGCCGCCGAGGCCCGTGGGCTCTGGGACGCCCGTCTCGAGGCGCTCGTCGTGGACTCGATCCTCACGGGCGAGACGGACGACGAGCTCCCGAGCCGCATTGCGGCGCTCGGCTGGCATGGTCACGGGGAGGTCGCGGTCCTCGTGGGCACGACTCCCCCGATGCTCGACGTCGATCAGCTGAGGCGCACCGCCCGCCACATGATGGCCGACGTCCTGATCGGCGTGCAGGGGAAGAGACTCGTCCTCGTGATCGGACGCGCGGAACCGCGGGTCGAGGAGGGCGAGGACGGCACGGCGAGCCCGCCGGCACTGTCCTTCCTCGAGATCGCCGCGGGACTCGAGCCCGGCTTCGGACCGGGCCACCTCGTCCTCGGTCACGAGGTGCAGAGCCTCGTCGACGCCTCCCGGAGCGCACGAGCCGCTCTCGCGGGCTTCGCCGTCGCCCGGTCCTGGCGGCACGCGCCGCGGCCGGTCGCGGCGGACGACCTCCTCCCGGAGCGGGCCCTCGCGGGCGACCCGCTCGCGCGGACGACACTCGTCGAGCGCATCTACCGACCGCTCATGGCGCACTCGCCGGAGCTCGCGACGACCCTGTGGAGCTACCTCGACAGCGGCCGCTCGCTCGAGGCGACGGCGCGCGAGCTCTTCGTCCATCCGAACACCGTGCGGTACCGGTTGAAGCGGATCTCGGAGGTGATCGGCTGGGACGCGACGGGTGCGCGCGAGTCGCTCATCCTCCAGTCGGCGCTCATCCTCGGCTCCATCGCCGATCAGGACGGACGGCCGTCGCGCCGCGGTGCATGACCTCCCCCTTGTTCGACACCGCCAACGCTCGCGCGGAATGTTCGTGGCATGTCGACAGCAGGATGGTCCCGACCCTTGGCAGACTGTTCAGGTGATCATCCTCGCGTGCCCTGGACAGGGTTCACAGACCCCCGGCTTCCTCTCCCCCTGGCTCGAGCTCGACGGAGTGCCCGAGCTGCTCGAGAGGTTCTCGGACGCCGCCGACGTCGACATCGTCCGTCACGGAACGCAGTCCGACGCCGACACGATCCGGGACACCGCGATCGCCCAGCCCCTCATCGTGGCGGCCGGGCTCGTCACCGCGTACGCCCTCGAGCAGCGCGGCGCGCTCGCCGGTATCGGTGGCATCGCCGGGCACTCCGTCGGTGAGTTCACGGCAGCCGCGATCTCCGGCGTCGTCGACGACGCCGCCGCGCTCCGGCTCGTCCGGACGCGCGCCGTGGCCATGGCGCGCGCCGCCGGGGAAGAGACCACCGGCATGAGCGCCGTCCTCGGCGGCGACCAGGCCGACGTGGAGTCGGCGGCTGAGCGGGCCGGACTCTCCGCGGCGAACTACAACGGCGGGGGGCAGATCGTCGTCGCCGGACGCACCGCGGACCTCGAGACCTTCGCCGCCGAGCCGCCGAGCGGCACCCGGGTCATCCCGCTGCAGGTCGCGGGCGCCTTCCACACCCGCTTCATGGAGAGCGCCCGCGCCGACCTCGCCGCGGCCGTCGCCGATGTGAGCGCGAGCGACCCACGGGTGACCCTGTGGACGAACAACGACGGGTCGCGCGTCGACGACGGTGCGCGATTCCTCGACCTGCTCGTCACGCAGGTGTCCTCCCCCGTACGGTGGGATGCGTGCATGGCGGCGTTCGCCGAGGCGGGCGCCACCGGTCTCGTCGAGGTCGCGCCCGCCGGCGCACTCACGGGGCTCGCACGCCGCGGGCTCAAGGGACTCCCCACCGTGGCCATCAAGACCCCCGACGACCTGCAGGCCGCCGTGGACCTCATCGCGGCCTGAGACACCGAAGGACACCATGACACGCCCAGCCCTCCGTCAGTCGACGGGCGCCCAGTACACCCGTATCCTCGCTCTCGGCGCGGCGCGCGGCGATCGCGTCGTGCCGAACGACGAGCTCGTCGGTCCCATCAACTCGTCCGACGAGTGGATCCGTCAGCGCACCGGAATCATCACGCGGACGCGCGCGTCGGCCGACATCAGCGCCCTCGACCTCGCGACGGAGGCCTCCCGCGAGGCCATCGAGCGCTCGGGCGTCGACCCGGCGGACATCGACCTGGTGCTCGTCGCGACGATCAGCAACATCATGCAGTCGCCGTCGATCTCCGCCGTCGTGGCGGACCGGGTGGGCGCGAACCCCGCGGCCGCCTACGACCTCAACGCGGCGTGCGCCGGCTACGCGTACGCCGTGGCGCAAGCCGACGCCCTCATCCGGGCGGGAAGCGCCCACTACGCGCTCGTGATCGGGGCCGAGAAGCTCTCGGACATCGTCGACCCCACGGACCGCAGCATCTCGTTCCTCCTCGGCGACGGAGCCGGCGCGGCCGTCATCGGCCCGAGCGACTTCCCGGGCATCTCCGGCACCGTGTGGGGCTCCGACGGGTCCAAGGCCGACGCCGTGAGCATGAGCGGCACGCTCGTCGACTACCGCGACGGCAAGGCCGTGTGGCCGACACTCCGACAGGAGGGCCCGACGGTCTTCCGCTGGGCGGTGTGGGAGATGGCGAAGGTCGCCCAGCAGGCGATCGACGCGGCCGGCATCACGGCGGACGACCTCTCGGCCTTCATCCCGCACCAGGCGAACATGCGCATCATCGACGAGTTCGCCAAGCAGCTCAAGCTGCCGGAGCACGTGCAGATCGGTCGCGACATCGCGACGACGGGCAATACGTCCGCCGCCTCGATCCCCCTCGCCACCCACCGGCTGCTCGAGGAGCACCCCGAGCTGAGCGGCGGACTCGCCCTCCAGATCGGCTTCGGAGCCGGTCTCGTCTTCGGCGCGCAGGTCATCGTCCTTCCCTGAACCCCCGCGCCGCCGCGCGACGGCGGCGCATCGCCCCCATAGACTGTTTCGCGGTCATACGACACTCAAGGAGAAACCCACCATGGCACTGTCCACCGAAGAAGTCCTCGCCGGCCTCGCCGAGCTCGTCAACGATGAGACGGGGATCGCCGCCGACACCGTCGAGCTGGACAAGTCGTTCACCGACGACCTGGACATCGACTCCATCTCGATGATGACGATCGTCGTCAACGCCGAGGAGAAGTTCGACGTGAAGATCCCGGACGAAGAGGTCAAGAACCTCAAGACCGTCGGCGACGCCGTCGACTTCATCGTCAAGGCGCAGGGCTGAGCGGGACACTCGTCCCTCTCGACCCGGGAGCGCCCGGCGACTGACCAGGGGTGTGTCGGACGGAACCGCCCGCCGACACACCCGTTGGTTGCTCGGGGGACGCTTCGGCGCACTCCGCCGCGGAACCGCGGACGGATCGTGATCCAGAAAGAGTTCTCGTCATGACCACCAAGAGAATCGTCATCACCGGGATCGGCGCGACATCGCCGATCGGCGGCACGGCCCCGGAGTCGTGGAACAACCTCCTCGCGGGCGCCTCGGGGGCCCGCCCACTCGAGCAGCCGTGGGTCGAGGAGCTCTCGCTGCCGATCACCTTCGCCGCGCAGGCGACCGTCCCCGCCGCCGACGTCCTCGCGCGCCAGGAGACGAAGCGACTCGATCCCTCCAGCCAGTTCGCGCTCATCGCCGCACGTGAGGCGTGGGCGGACGCCGGAGCACCCGAGGTCGAACCCGAACGGCTCCTCGTCGACTGGGCGACCGGCATCGGCGGGGTGTGGACCCTCCTCGACGCGTGGGACACCCTCCGCGAGCGCGGGCCGAGACGCGTGCTCCCGATGACGGTCCCGATGCTCATGCCGAACGGACCGGCCGCGGCGATCGGGATGGATCTCGGCGCCCGCGGTGGCGAGCGCACGGTGGTCTCCGCGTGTGCCTCCAGCACGGAGTCGATCGCGAACGCGTACGAGCACATCCAGGCCGGACTCGCGGACATCGTCGTCGCGGGCGGTTCCGAGGCCGCGATCCACCCACTGCCGCTGGCCTCCTTCGCCGCGATGCAGGCGCTCTCGAAGCGCAACGACGACCCCACGATCGCCTCGCGTCCCTACGACGTCGACCGCGACGGGTTCGTGCTCGGCGAGGGTGCCGCTGCTCTGGTCGTCGAGACGCTCGAGCACGCCCAGGCGCGCGGCGCCCGCATCTATGCCGAGCTACTCGGCGGTGCCG
>CAKTZW010000235.1 GCA_934636065.1 uncultured Labedella sp. | reverse complement strand
GTGCTCGGCCTGCAGGGCGAAGTTCGCGCCCGGCACCACCGTGATCGAGTTCTCCCCCGAGTCGAAGACGGACACGAGCGCGAGCCCCGTCTGCACGTCGCCGACGATCTCGACCGCGCTCGCGTCGACGCCCTCGGCACGGAGCGCGCGCTGGAGCAGCGCGCCGTCGTCGTCGTCCCCCACGCAGCCGACGAACCGCACGGAAGCCCCCATCCGCGCGGCGGCGACGGCCTGATTCGCGCCCTTCCCGCCCGCGTGTTTCACCATGTGCCTCGCGAGCACGGTCTCCCCCGGGCGCGGCGGCACGTCGATCTGAACGATGTAGTCGAGATTCGCCGAGCCGATCACCAGGACATCGTCGTCACGCATCGTCACTTCTCCCCCTCGTCATCGATAGTTCGCCGATTGGGCCGCCGGTGGGGATGCGTCGTCGCATGTCAGGTGCTCCATTTCATGGGTCCCTCGTCGGGCCGGCGGATCCGTGCGTCAGATCGACGAGAGGCGTTCGAAGAAGTAGTCGAGGAACGCGTCGGCGTCCACATCGACCGCGATGCGGACGTTGGACTCAGGGTTCACGTCGCCCGTGAGGAAGTCGGCGACGGCGACCCCGCGGGCGATGCTCGGGCCGGTCACGATCCCGACGTGCGCGTCCTTCCAGGTGAGGAGCTCCGGGTGCGCGAGCGCCGCGACGGCGAGCGGATCGTGCATCGCGCACGAACGGCCCGCGTTGGGATCGCCGGGATTGTTCTCACGGAGATGGTCGATCCATCCGAGCGTGTACTCGCCCGCGAACCGGCCGAAGTCGCTGTCGCTCTTCTGCATGGCCATGGCGTGCTCCCGGGTCAGCTGGACCGTGAGCGTCACGTCGAGGCCGACGAGACGGATCGCCGCTCCGGAGCGCATGACGGCGTCGGCCGCTTCCGGATCGACCCAGAAATTGAACTCGCCCGGCATGCCCGAGCGATTCGTGTGCTCGAGGAACACGCCGCCCATCACGACGATCTCCTTCACGTTGCGCGCGAAGTCGGGATCGATGTTGATGGCGGCGGCGACGTTCGTGAGCGGGCCGATCGCGACGACCGTGATCTCACCCGGCTCCGCAGCCGCACGTCGGACGAGTTCGAGGGCCGCGTAGCCCGGGTGCGGGGCGCGGTGACCGAACTGCTCCCGGATCCCCTCGGGCGCTCTGCGACGACCGTCGGGGTACTGCAGGGGCGCCGCCGCGCCCTGGATCACCGGGATCTCGGGTGAGCCGAGGCGGTCGAGCAGTTCGACGCTCAGGAAGGATCCGCTCTCGACGTCGGCGTTGCCGTTGACGGTGGTCACGCACTCGACCGTCATCGAGGGCTCGGCGAGCGCGAGGGCCAGGGCGAAGCCGTCATCGATGTCGGAGCCCGGGACCCCCATCGCCATGTCCGTGTCGAGGATGACGCGACTCGCGACCGCGGCGCTCAGTGGCATTCGTCCGACTCCTTCACCCGCTCGTGGTGAACGAGACTCAACACGAGTCGACCGTCGGATGCAAGCATCGATCCACCCGTGTCGGCGACCTCCGCGCCCCGACCGAGCGTCGATCAGGTGAACATTCGCGCCGGCGGCGCGTTCCGGGATCGATCGGACGCCGCGTCGGTGACAAGATGTGGGGATGGTTCCCGAGACATTCGCCACCGACGCCGGCCTCGACCGCGACGACGACGACTTCGATCCGATCATCGAGGAGGAGGACCCGGCCCTTCCCGAGCACCGGTACCTCGACCGAGAACTGAGCTGGCTCGCGTTCAATCAGCGGGTCCTCGAGCTCGCCGAGGACCCGACGCTCCCCGTGCTGGAGCGGACCAACTTCCTCGCGATCTTCGCGTCGAACCTCGACGAGTTCTTCATGGTCCGCGTCGCCGGGCTGAAGCGGCGCATCGCGACGGGCATCGCCGTTCCCACCAACAACGGCGTCTCGCCGAGCGACGCGCTCGACGACATCCTCGTTGCGGCGCACGAGCTGCAGTCCCGGCACGCGGCGGCCTGGCACGACCTCGTGTCCCCGGCCCTCGCGGAGTCCGGCATCACCGTGGTCCGCTGGGACAGCCTTGACGACGACGTCAAGGAGCACCTCGGCGACTACTTCTCGTCCCAGATCTTCCCGGTGCTCATGCCGCTGGCGGTCGACCCGGCCCACCCGTTCCCGTACATCTCGGGACTGTCGCTCAATCTGGCCATCCGGGTGCGCAACACCAAGACGGGCCGGGAGGAGTTCGCGCGCCTCAAGGTGCCGCAGATGCTCCCGCGGTTCGTGCCCGTCGACGCGGCGAGAGCGCCCGAGTCCGTGCGTTACATCGCGCTCGAGGACGTCATCGCCGAGCACCTCGACTACCTCTTCCCCGGCATGGAGATCCTCGAGCACCACGTCTTCCGCGTCACGCGCAACGAGGACGTCGAGATCGAGGAGGACGAGGCGGAGAACCTCATCCAGGCGCTCGAGCGGGAGCTGCTGCGTCGCCGGTTCGGCCCGCCGATCCGGCTCGAGATCACCGAGGACATGGACGATGTGACGCTCGGTCTGCTCGTGCGCGAACTCGACATCACGGACCGCGAGGTCTACCGGCTCCCCGGCCCGCTGGATCTCGGCGGACTGTTCTCGCTCTCGGGGCTCGACCGACCGGACCTGCGCTACCCCAAGCACGTCCCGGCGACGGCTCTGCAACTGCAGCCGAGCGAGGCGAACGGCGTGGCCGACATCTTCCAGGCCGTCTCGACGCGCGACGTGCTCGTCCACCACCCCTACGAGTCGTTCGCGACGAGCGTGCAGGCCTTCCTCGAGCAGGCGGCCGCGGACCCCCACGTCCTCGCCATCAAGCAGACGCTCTACCGCACCTCCGGCGACTCCCCGATCATCGAGGCGCTCATCGACGCGGCCGAGGCGGGCAAGCAGGTCCTCGCCCTCGTCGAGATCAAGGCGCGGTTCGACGAGCAGAACAACATCACGTGGGCGCGGAAGCTCGAGAAGGCCGGCGTGCACGTGGTCTACGGGCTCGTCGGGCTCAAGACGCACTGCAAGCTCGCGCTCGTGATCCGCCAGGAGGGCAACACGCTCCGCCACTACTCCCACATCGGGACGGGCAACTACAACCCGAAGACGAGCCGCATCTACGAGGACTTCGGGCTGTTCACGGCCGACGATCAGGTGGGCAAGGACCTGACGAGGCTCTTCAACGAGCTGTCGGGATACGCGATCGAGAAGAAGTTCAAGCGCCTGCTCGTCGCGCCCCTGCACCTGCGCAAGGGGCTGCTCAAGGCGATCGACGCGGAACGGCGCAACGCCGAGGCCGGTCGGCCGTCGGGCATCCGGATCAAGGTGAACTCGATCGTCGACGAGGCGATCATCGACGGCCTCTACCGGGCGAGCCAGGCCGGCGTCCCGATCGACATCTGGGTGCGCGGCATCTGCAGCCTCAAGCCCGGCGTGCCCGGGATGAGCGAGACGATCCGCGTACGGTCCATCCTCGGCCGTTACCTCGAGCACTCCCGCATCTTCAGCTTCGTCGGAGACGGCGACCAGAAGACCTACATCGGCAGCGCCGACATGATGCACCGCAACCTCGACCGCCGCGTCGAGGCGCTCGTCCGCCTCACCGACCCGAACCACCTCGCCGAGATCGAGGCCCTCTTCGACCTCGCGATGGACGAGGGCACCATGTCGTGGTTCCTCGACTCCGAGGGCGGCTGGACGCGTCGGGCGACCGGCGACGACGGCCGTCGACTGATCGACCTCCAGGAGAAGGTCATGCGCAGCGTCGCGGTGCGCCGCCGCTCCCGGTCGCGCCGATGAGCCATCACGATCGCGGCGCGATCTACGCCGCCGGTGCGGTGTGCTGGCGCATCGTCGACGGCAAGGTGATGGTGCTCCTCGTGCACCGGACGGCCTACGGAGACGTGACGATCCCGAAGGGCAAGGTCGACCCCGGCGAGACCCTCCCGCAGACGGCTGTGCGGGAGATCAAGGAGGAGACCGGCCTGTCGGTCGTCCTCGGGGTCCCGCTCGGCGCGGCGCAGTACCGCGTGCACTCCGGTCGCGAGAAGATCGTGCACTACTGGGCCGCGGAGGTCACCGACGCCGCGGTCCTCTCGTCGACCTTCAAGCCCAACTCCGAGATCGCCGCGCTCGAATGGGTGACGGTGAAGCGCGCGCTCGCGTACGCGAGCTACGACCAGGACGTCGAGATCCTCCGCCACTTCGCGAAGCTCGTCGACGAGGGCATCACGTCGACCTTCCCGATCATCGTCCTGCGCCATGCCAAGGCGACGCCCCACGGCGACTGGCACGGCTCCGACGCCTCGCGCCCGCTCACGTCCCGCGGCGTCGCTCAGGCGAGCGCGATCGTGCCGTCCCTGCTCGCGTGGGGGCCGCGCCGCATCGTCTCGAGTTCGGCCACCCGCTGCGTGACGACGGTCGCCCCGCTCGCGGCAGCGCTCGGCCGCAAGGCGCGCATCACGGACGACCTGAGTCAGAACGCCTACGAGCAGGGCGAAGCCGACGTCCGCGCCGTCGTGGGGAAGCGCATCGCGTCCGGGAAGGCCGCCGTGTTGTGCAGCCACGGTCCGCTGCTCCCCCTCATCCTGCGGGAGGTCGCCCTCGCGACCGCGACTCCGGCGGGGTAGTACC
>CAKTZW010000234.1 GCA_934636065.1 uncultured Labedella sp. | reverse complement strand
CCTTCTCGCCGACGATGCGCAGCTTGTCCTCCGCGAGGATCTCGAACTCGTTCACGTCCGTGCCCTCGTTCGAGAGGCTGAACGTGACGGCACCGGCGTCGGCGGCGTCGGCGGACACCTCGCAGGCGTCGTCGGCGATGCGCACCGTGAGGGCGTTCGCCGTCTCCGTCGGGGTGTTGGCGACGCAGCCGGTGAGCGCGAGCGCGAGAAGGCCGGCACCGCCGGTGGCGACGAGAAGACGTCGGGACATGGTGTCTCCGTTCGGAGGTCGAGTGGGGTGAGGAGAGGAGAGCGCCGTCAGGCGGGGAGTCGCACGGCTCCGGCGGGGCCGGCGCGACCACGACGCGGCCCCGCCGTCCGCACCAGGAAGATGACGAGCACGACGGCGAGGTAGACGAGCCACGCGATCGCCTGCGCCCACGTCGGCTCCGGAGTGAAGTTGAGGATGCCGGCGAGCAGCGTCCCGTACCAGCTGCTCGGCGGGACGGCGGCGCTGAGGTCGAACGCGGCGACGCCCCAGCCCGGGAGGACGGCCGCCTCTTGGAGGTCGCCGATCCCGTAGACGAGGATCCCGGCCGCCACGACGATGAGGAAGACGCCGGTCCAGCGGAAGAACCGCGAGAGGTCGACGCGCACGAGACCGCGACTGATGAGCCACGCGATGGCCACGGCGATGAGGATGCCCACGACGGCGGCGATCGTTCCCGACAGCGCGTTCTGGGAGGACGTCGTCGCCGCCCAGAGCAGGAGGGCCGTCTCGATGCCCTCCCGCCCCACGCTCACGAAGCCGATGAGGACGACGGCCATTCCGGAGGCTCCGATGGCGGCGTCCAGCTGGGACCTGAGGTTGCGGCTGAGGTCCCGGCTGTTGGACGCCATCCAGAAGATCATCCACGTGACGAGAGCGACGGCGAGGAGGGAGAACGCCCCGCCGAGGATCTCCTGCGCCTGGAAGGACAACCCGTACGGGCCCCACGTCAGGACGGCGCCGACGGCGAGGGAGAGGATCACCGCGGCAGCCACGCCCGTCCACAATCGCGGGAGCACGTCGCGCCGACCGATCCTGTCGACGTAGGCCACCAGGACACCGACGACGAGCGCGGCCTCGAGCCCCTCGCGGAGACCGATGAGCAGGCTGGCGAACACGGGATCCTTCGCGGAGGCCGGTCGGTGCGGTGGATGCACGGGCCGGGCGGGGAACGGGTGAGGGAAGGCTACCCTAAGAGGAAGCCCGTGACGACGATAACGATGCCCGGTCGGGTTGTCCAGATAGACTTGGTCGGTGATCGCGAACCACGGCGGCGGCTCCGCCGAGAGGCCGCCCGTCTCGCCACTCGAGCCGTGGTCGGTCCCGGGAGATCCCGCGGTCGACGTCGCCGACGCGGGTCGTCCGAGCCTCGGCTCCCGCATCGCGACCCTCGTGCTCGGTCTCGTGGTGGGCGTCGTCTACGGTGCCGTCGGCACCGTCGCGCACCCGGTCACGGTGACGATCGGCTCCGCCGTCCTCCCGTTCGGGCTCGTCGTCGCCCTCGTGGGCGTCCTGGCCCTTTTCGTCGGATTCCGGATCGTCCTCGGGGGTCGGATCGCGGCCGTCGGCGTGGCCGTCGGAGTCGTGGGGATCGTCTCGCTGTTCTCGCTCGAGAGCGTCGGCGGCTCGATCCTCATCCGGGAGGGCGTCGCGGGAACGGTCTGGCTCCTCGGTCCGGCGCTCCTCGGCGCGCTCGTCGTCTCCTGGCCGTCGCTGCCGCCGCGCGAGCATAGACTGGAAGCTCCCGACGCGAAGGAGTCCCCCTCACCGTGACGTACGTGATCGCCCTTCCCTGCGTCGATGTGAAAGACCGTGCCTGCATCGACGAGTGCCCCGTCGACTGCATCTACGAGGGCGATCGGTCGCTGTACATCCACCCGGATGAGTGCGTGGACTGCGGAGCGTGCGAGCCGGTGTGCCCGGTCGAGGCCATCTACTACGAGGACGACCTCCCCGCCGAGTGGTCCGACTACTACACGGCGAATGTGGAGTTTTTCGAGGACATCGGCTCCCCGGGGGGAGCGGCGAAGGTCGGGGTCATCCACAAGGACCACCCGGTCATCGCGGCGCTGCCTCCGCAGTCGCACTGACGGGCGACGCTCAGTGGCCCTCGCCGCGCTTCCCGACTATCCGTGGGACGCCATGGCTCCGTTCGCGGAGACCGCGTCGCGACATCCCGACGGACCGGTCGACCTCTCGATCGGCTCACCCGTCGACGAGACCCCCGAGATCGTCCGGCGCGCCCTGGCGGCGGCGACCGATGCGCACGCCTATCCCGCGACGGTGGGTACCTCCGACCTGCGGGCGGCCGTCGTGGGCTGGTTCGCGCGTCGCCGCGGAGTGCAGGGCCTCGCGACCCATCAGGTGATCCCGTCGATCGGCTCGAAGGAGTTCGTGGCGTTCCTCGCCTACATGCTCGGCCTCGGAGAGGGCGACGTGGTCGTCCACCCGCGCACGGCCTACCCGACCTACGCCGTGGGGGCTGCGATGGCCGGCGCGACGGCGTTCGCGAGCGACGACCCGGCGGAGTGGCCGGAGACCACGCGCCTCGTCTGGCTGAACTCGCCGGGCAATCCGGACGGTCGCGTGCTCGACGTCGACGCGCTGCGTCTCCGCGTCGAGCGGGCGCGCGCGCTCGGCGCCGTGATCGTCGGCGACGAGTGCTACGCGGAGCTCGGGTGGGAGGGACGCTGGGAGCACGAGCCGATCCCGTCGATCCTCGACGCCCGCGTGACGGGCGGGGACGCGCGGGGTGTGCTCGCGATCTACTCCCTCAGCAAGCAGAGCAACATGGCGGGCTACCGGGCGGCGTTCGCAGCCGGCTGCCCGGAGACCATCGCCCGGCTGACGACAGTGCGGAAGCACGCCGGCCTGATGGTCCCCGCGCCGCTGCAGTACGCGATGACCGTCGCCCTCGGCGACGACGACCACGTCGCGCGGCAGCGCGAGCGCTACCGCCGCCGCCGCGTGGTCCTGCGCGCCGCGCTCGAGCGCGCGGGCTTCCGGATCGACGGGAGCGAGGCCGGTCTCTACCTCTGGGCGACCGAGGGCCGTGACGCGTGGCGCTCCATCGGACGCCTCGCCGACATCGGCGTCCTGGCCGGGCCCGGACCCTTCTACGGCGACGCGTCCGCACAGCACGTCCGGCTCTCGCTCACGGCGACCGACGAGCGGATCGACGCGGCCGCCCGTCGCCTCCACGACCTCGGCGGCTGAACGGATCGCCGCTCTCCCGTTGGGATTGGGGGAACCCTCACGGCAATCGGCCGGAGGGTTGGCGGGTGCAACAGTAGGTGCTCGTGCCGATTAGGCTGTAGTCGTCAGTGCCGCCGACGAGAACCGCCGGCGCCACGCTCGATTGGGACATCCAGCCAGGGAGGCACAGTGGGCGACGTCGGTCACGAGTCAGCGAACGATACCGAGACGGCGACCCTGTCGTTCCCGGGCGGCAGCGCGGAGTTCCCCATCCTGAGCTCCGTCGACGGGGCGTCCAGCATGGACATCTCGGCGTTCACCAAGAAGACCGGGTACACGACCCTCGACTACGGATTCGTCAACACGGCGGCGACCACGTCGACGATCACCTACATCGACGGCGACGCAGGGATCCTGCGCTACCGCGGCTACCCGATCGAGCAGCTCGCGGGATCGTCGAGCTACCTCGAGGTGGCCTGGTTGCTGATCTACGGGGACCTCCCCACCGAATCGGAGCTCGCGGAGTTCGACGAGCGCATCCGACGGCACACGCTCCTGCACGAGGACCTCAAGCGGTTCTTCTCGGCTCTGCCGCACACGGCCCATCCGATGGCGGTCATCTCGAGCGCGCTGTCCGCCCTGTCGACGTACTACGAGACCTCGGACGACCCGAAGGATCCCGAGCAGGTCGAGCTCACCACGATCCGGCTGCTCGCGAAGCTCCCCGTCATCGCCGCCTACGCGCACAAGAAGGCCCTCGGGCAGGCGTTCCTGTACCCCGACAACTCCCTGAGCTTCGTGGACAACTACCTGAAGCTCAACTTCGGCAACCTCGCCGAGCCGTACGAGATCGATCCGATCCTGTCCCGAGCGCTCGAGCGCCTGCTCATCCTGCACGCCGACCACGAGCAGAATGCGTCCACGTCGACGGTGCGGCTCGTCGGGTCGACGGGGGCGAACCTCTACGCCTCCATCTCCGCCGGCATCAACGCACTGTCCGGCCCTCTGCACGGCGGTGCCAACGAGGCCGTGCTCGACATGCTCGGCAAGATCCGGGATAGCGGCGAAGGCGTCGCGCGCTTCGTCGAGCGCGTCAAGAACAAGGAGGACGGTGTCAAGCTCATGGGCTTCGGGCACCGCGTCTACAAGAACTACGACCCGCGCGCGAAGATCGTCAAGGAGAGCGCCGACGCGGTGCTCGAGCACCTCGGCGTGCAGGACCCGCTGCTCGACCTCGCGAAGGAGCTCGAGCAGATCGCTCTGGAGGACGACTACTTCAAGGAGCGCCGCCTCTACCCGAACGTCGACTTCTACACCGGCGTCATCTACAAGGCGATGGGCTTCCCGACCCGCATGTTCACCGTGCTGTTCGCGATCGGCCGGCTGCCCGGCTGGATCGGGCACTGGCGCGAGATGAACGCCGACCCGACCACGAAGA